>CAMPIK010000513.1 GCA_946886325.1 uncultured Shinella sp. | reverse complement strand
GCGGTAGCTGCCGTCCGGCTGGCGGTGCTCGAAGGCGAGGTAGAAGGCCATGTGGTTGATGCCGGCCGCCCGGTAGCGGATCTCCTCGACGGAGAGGTCGAGATCGCGGGCAAGCTCGTAGGCGGTGCCCTGGACGGAATGGCAGAGGCCGACCTGGCGGATCGCCGGATATTTTTCCGCGATCGCCCAGGTGTTGATCGCCATCGGGTTCACATATTGCAGCAGGATCGCATCGGGGCAGACGTCGAGCATGTCGGCGCAGATCGACCAGAGATGCGGCACGGTGCGCAGGCCCCGCATGATGCCGCCGATCCCGAGCGTGTCGGCAATGGTCTGGCGCAGGCCGTATGTCTTCGGCACCTCGAAATCGGTGACCGTGCAGGGTTCATAGCCGCCGATCTGGAAGGCGACGACGACGAAATCGGCCCCCTCCAGCGCCCGCCTCTGGTCCCGGTAGGTCTCGATCGTCGCCTTGACGCCGAGGCTCGCGGCGAGCTTGCGCGCGACGATCTCGCTTTCGGCAAGCCTGTTGGCATCGATGTCCATCAGCGCGATGGTCGCGTTGGCGAGCGCCGGGCGCTGCAATGCATCGCCGACGATGTTCTTCATGAACACGGTGGAACCGGCGCCGATGAAGGTGATCCTGGGCTGTCTCATGGTCCTGCCTGCCTGCGCTTGAATAGGGAGTGTCCGGAGGCGCTCGTCGCGCCCGGTTCGCGTTTCGGGGACTACTATGCGCCGCCCCTGCCCCCGTGCTAGAGGGCAATTGTGCTATCGAGGGTAATTTTGTGCTGGCGGAGCTGATCGCGAACGGCCCGGTGATGAAGACGGTCTCGCTGCCGCGCGGCCGCCACCGGCTGCATACGATGCCGACGAGCACCGGCTACGACATCCGCACCGGCGGCGACTATAGCTGGGATGGCCGCAAGCGCGGGCAGTCGCCCTTCACCGTGCTCCAGCACACGCTCGGCGGCGCCGGAAACCTGCGCTACGAGAACCGGACCTATCGGCTTCAACCCGGCGAGACGCTGGTGCTGCTCGTGCCGCACAATCACCGCTACTGGCTGGAGCCCGGCGGGCGCTGGGAGTTCTTCTGGCTGTCGATGAACGGCGAGGAGGCGCTACGCCTTCACCGCGCGATTATCGATAGCGCCGGCCCGGTGCTCCGGCTGAAAGCCGCGACGGTCGAGCATCTGGCGGATTGCAGCCTGCGGCTGATCCGCGGCGCGGGGGAGGGGCCGGGCCGGGCCTCGGCCATCGCCTACGAGGCGGCGATGGCGCTCTATGACGACGTCTTCGGCGCCCATGCCGCGCCTGAGGCGGACGAGCGGGCGATGCGGCCGGTGATCGATCATATCGAGCGCAATCTCGACGAGGCGCTGCCGGTGGAGGAGCTTGCGGAGCTGTCCGGCCTCAGCCGGTCGCATTTCACCCGGATCTTCACGGCCGCCGAGGGCCTGCCGCCGGCGGAATATGTGCTTCGCCGGAGGCTCGAACGCGCCGCCGGTCTGCTGACCCGGGCGGGCCATCTCAGCGTCAAGGAAATCGCCGGCCTCGCCGGCTTTGCCGACCCCAACTATTTCGCAAAGGTCTTCCGCCGGCATTTCGGCGCAAGCCCGACGGAGTTCCGCACGACCGGCATGTATGCCGGGCAGGGCAGGGGAGACGGCGGGCGCTAAAGCATTTCCAGCCGAAGCGAAACCGCTTCGGCGCAGGACAATGCGGCAAACAAGATAGCGCCCGCCGTCGTTTCGAATCCGCGGTCAGGCGGCGACCGCGTCCCGTGCAGGGCGGCGAACGGCGCGGACCTTGCCGCTCTTGCCGCCGCCGCAGAAGAAGCGGTCGGCACCGTCGGATTCGAGGCCGGAGATGCCGGTGCCATCGGGCATGGTGATCGTGTCGAGCAGGGCGCCCGTCTCGGGGTCGATGCGCCGCAGATCGCTTTCGTCGCCCTCCCAGGTTCCGTGCCAGAGTTCGCCATCGACCCAGGTGACGCCGGTGACAAGCCGCGTGGTCTCGATCGAGCGCAGCACGCGGCCGGTATCCGGATCGACCTGGTGGATCTTTCGGGCGCGATAGTGCCCGACCCAGAGCGAACCTTCCGCCCAGGCCATGCCCGAATCGCCGCCTTCGCCCGGCGCCGGGATGGAAGCGATCACCGCGCCGGTCGCCGGATCGATGCGGTGGATGCGGTCCTCGGCGATCTGGAACAGATGCGTGCCGTCGAAGGCGGTGCCGGCATCGCAGGCCATGTCGAGCCGGCGCGTTGCTGTCCCGCTTTCCGGGTCGAAAGCCTCGATGCCCTTGCCGGAGGCGAACCACACCTGCTTGCCGTCATAGGTGACGCCATGCACTTCGGCGGCGCCGGGGAAGGGGCCGTATTCGCGGATGATCTCTGCCTGTTTCATGTCCTTGTCCTCATCGGTTGTTGTCGATGGGTTGATCCTAGTCGCCCGGCAGAAGACCCGGGAGTAACAAGATTGTCGGGAATGGCGTCAGCGGCGGCACCATCCAGCGGCGCGCCCGGCCGCGACCGACCGGCGTCACCCGTGCGCCGGCATGAAGCGTCTCCAGCGCGCGCTGCACGGTGCGGGCGCTGGCGCCGAGCGCGATCGAGAGCGCAGAGGTCGACCAGGCCTCGCCATCGGAGAGAAGCGCCAGCAGCGCACCATGCTCCGCCTCGACCGGCGGCGCGATGACGGCGACGTCGCGATTATCAGCCAGCACGAGCATAAAGCCGGCCTCCGTCGCCTCGATCTCGGCCAGCCCCGCCAGCTCGGCGCGCAGCCGGCCGATCTCGACGCGCAGCCGAGCGCGGTGGGATTCGTCCGCCTCCTTCGCCCGGAA
>CAMPIK010000512.1 GCA_946886325.1 uncultured Shinella sp. | reverse complement strand
GCGCCGGCAATGCCATCAACGGCATAGTGCCAGCCGAGGTGGATCGATCCCACGAAGATGACGACGCCATAGGCGGCGAAGAGGTGGCCCAGCCAGCGGCGGATGCCGTAAGCGGCGGCCGCGAAGAGAACGGCCTGGGCATTGTGCATGCTCGGCATGGCCGAGATGCCGCCCGGCGCGTCCAGCAGGCGGGTATGGATCGACCAGAGATAGGCCTTCGTCGAGGACGAAGCCAGCGGATAGCCGGCGTTGACGCCGTCGAGATAGGCGACGAGATCGCGATAGGGCGAGGCGTCGCCCGGTACGATATCGGCGAAATAGCAGGGTCCGACCGACGACAGGAACGTGGCCGAGACGAGGCCGAGCAGGATCCAGGCCGCAACCGTGGAAGCCCAGAACCGGACCCGGAGCGAACTGTCGACGGCGGGGCTGGCATAAAGCCCGGCCCAGAAGACGAAGACGAGCGGCACCCAGAGCGAATAGAGAAAATCGATCGCGATCGTCACGACCGGCCAGCCGACCAGCGGATGCAGGAGGCGCCAGGGATCGTGGCCGGCAAAGAGCATGCGGTCCCATTCGAAGAAGGTCTGGTCCCAGTCGAACGGCCGCAGATGCGGGATCTGCATCTTGTTGAACAGGAACGCCGCCATGAAGATCGAGAGAACGGCGGATGCGAACAGGAACCGGGTGATGAAGGGCGACTGGCGGAGATAGCCGAGCGATTCACGGACCGTATCCATGATCGGCACGGTGCGAGCGCGCAGGATCGCGCGCAGCGCAACGGCCAGCATGAAGATCGACGCGATGAGGAAAAGCCCGCGCAGCGCGCGGATCACATAGCCCCTGAGGAAGGGCAGGAAACTTTCGCCCTGATAGGAAGCGAGCAGCCAGGTCGCCCCGAAGAAAGCGGCAATCACCGCATAGAGTGCCGCATTGCGACGCAGTTCGTCTGCCAGACCACGCCGCGACCGGATCGACTCTCTCATGCTGCGCCCGCCTCGATTGCACCCACGGTGCAGTTCTAGCGGCGTCGGCTTAACATGCCGTTACGTCATCCGCCGCACAACCGGTGCGGGCGGAGTGTGCACGATATCGATCCGGGACAGTCAGCCCTCGAAGAATTCCTTCATGCGCGCGAAGAAGCCGGTCGATTCCGGGTTGTTCTCCTTCGACGAAAGCTCCTCGAATTCCTTCAGCAGTTCGCGCTGGCGCTTGGTCAGCTTCTGCGGCGTCTCGATCTGGATCTGGATATAGAGATCGCCGACCTGGTTCGACCGCAAGACAGGCATGCCCTTGCCCTTGAGGCGGAACTGCCGGCCGGGCTGGGTGCCTTCCGGCACGGTGACGCGCGACTTGGTTCCGTCGAGCGTCGAGACGTCGAAGGTGCCGCCGAGCGCCGCCGTCGTCATCGAGATCGGCACGGAGCAATAGAGGTCCGCGCCGTCACGCTGGAAGATTTCGTGCGGCTTGACCGAGAGGAAGATGTAGAGGTCACCCGCCGGCCCGCCGCGCAGGCCCGCCTCGCCTTCGCCGGCAAGCCGGATGCGCGTGCCATCCTCGATGCCCGAGGGGATGTTGACCGACAGCGAGCGCTCCTCGGTGACGCGGCCCTGGCCGTGGCACTTGGTGCAGGGATCGGTGATCGTCTGGCCGCGGCCATGGCAGGTCGGGCAGGTGCGCTCGATCGAGAAGAAGCCCTGGGCGGCCCGCACGCGGCCGGAGCCCTGGCAGGTGGCACAGGTCTTCGGGCTCGTGCCGGGCTTGGCGCCGGACCCCGAACAGACATCGCAGGTGATCGAGGTCGGCACCCGAATCTGCGCCGTCTTGCCCGAATAGGCCTCCTCCAGCGAGATCTCCATATTGTAGCGCATGTCGGCGCCGCGCTCGCGGCCGCCGGACGAGCGGCGCTGGCGGCCGCCGCCCATCATTTCGCCGAATATGTCCTCGAAAATGTCGGAGAAGCCGCCGCCCTGGAAACCGCCGGCGCCGCCCATGCCGCCCTGTTCGAAGGCGGCGTGGCCGTAGCGGTCATAGGCGGCCCGCTTCTGCGGGTCCTTCAGCGTCTCGTAGGCTTCGTTGACGTCCTTGAACTTCTGCTCGGCAGCCGCATCGCCCGGATTCTTGTCCGGATGGTATTTCATCGCCATCTTGCGGAAGGCGCTTTTCAGGTCCTTCTCGTCGGCGGTCTTGGAGACGCCCAAGGTCTCGTAATAATCAGCTTTTGCCATAGGTGTTCACGTCCGCTTCATGGACAGGTCTTGTTCGGAATGGATGAGCAAACTCGCCGAAGCCTGCGCCCGCCTGAAAAGCACGCATGCAAAAAGGCGGAAGCCTGGGCGAAGGACAGGACCATGACGTCGTCGCCGCGAAAAACGGGAGTGATCATGTAGCCCTATTCCCTTCGCGCTGACTTCCGCCTTCTCGCTGTCCGTGGAATCCGGTCGCGCTGGGCGCGACCGGCACTTCAGGAGGCTCAAGCCGACTTCTTCTGGTCGTCCTCGTCCTTGACTTCCTCGTAGTCGGCATCGACGACGTTGTCGCCGTCGTCGCCCGTCGCAGCACCGGCTTCAGCCTGCTGCGCTTCGTAGATCGCCTGACCGAGCTTCATGGATGCTTCCATGAGCGTGTTGGTCTTGGTCTTGATGTCCTCGGCATCGGGTTCTGAAGCCTCGACGGCTGTCTTCAGCGCGGCGATCGCATCGGAGATCGCCTGCCGGTCGGCTTCGGTGACCTTGTCGCCATATTCGGCGAGCGACTTCTCGGACGAATGGATCAGGCTTTCGGCCTGGTTCTTCGCCTCGACGCCCTCGCGGCGCTTCTTGTCGCTCTCGGCATTGGCCTCGGCGTCCTT
>CAMPIK010000511.1 GCA_946886325.1 uncultured Shinella sp. | reverse complement strand
TCGACCGACCAGATGACCGCGCTCGACGCGGTGGCGATCAAGGGGCTGACGACCGCGCAGATGGGCGCGCTCGGCACGGCCCAGATCGAGGCGCTGACGCCCGAGCAGGTCGCCGGCATGAGCTCGGCACAGATCGCCTCGCTTGGCACGGAAGACGTCGTGACCTTCTCTGAGGCGGATATCGCGGCGATCAGCACATCGGCGATCGCCGGCCTCGAATCCGAGGATTTCCTCAGCCTGTCGCGCGACCAGCTTGAGTCGCTCACGAGCACGCAGATCGCCGCGCTCGACGCCGAGCAGGTGGCCGCCGTCATCGAGGCCTACCAGGCCTTCTGACGGCCGCGCGCCGGATTTCCGCCCGCGCGCGTGCCGCCGGAACCGCCGATCCGTTCGGATTCCGGCGGTTTGACTTTTCCGGACAGCGATCCATATCGCCTTCAGCGGACCGGCGGCCGCGCGGACGGCATCCCCTTGCGGCGCGGCGACGGTTCATCTGGAGGAGAGATGGGACCGGTCGATCATGATCCGGCGGGAGGAACAATCCCCGACCATTCCGACAGTGCCGGGCACGGCGAAAATCCCCCGGCCCGCTTTTCCCGGCTTCCCGTGACGAAGACCGGCAGCGCTTTGCATGCGTGGTGGCAGGCCACCCGCCCAACCGGAGACGTCAAGCGACCATCGAGGAGGTAGAGATGATGACGCAGACCCCATTCATTCTGGGCGCCGCCCTTTCGGCGGCCCTCATCGCCACACCGGCCCTTGCACAGACCGAGCTCAGTCTCTGGTATCACGGTGCCGGCAACAAGGTGGAACGGGAAATCCTGACGGGCATCATCGACGACTTCAACGGCTCGCAATCCGACTGGAAGGTCGTGCTGGAGGAGTTTCCGCAGGCCGCCTACAACGATTCCGTCACCGCGGCGGCGCTCTCGAACAGCCTTCCTGACATTCTCGACATGGACGGCCCGAACATGCCGAACTGGGCCTGGTCCGGTTATCTCCAGCCGCTGAAGCTGCCGGAGGAGAAGATCGCCAACTTCCTGCCGGGCGCGATCGGCAAGTGGCAGGGCGAACTCTATTCCGTCGGGCTCTGGGATGCCGCCGTCGCGATCTACGCCCGGCGCTCGGTGCTGGAGGAGCACGACATCCGCGTGCCGACGCTGGAGAAGCCCTGGACCGGTGACGAGTTCACCGCAGCGCTCGAAAAGCTCAAGGCCTCCGGCAAGTTCGACTATGCGATCGATGTCGGCATGGCGGACAAGACGGAGTGGTACACCTACGCCTTCAGCCCCTTCCTGCAGAGTTTCGGCGGCGATCTCATCGACCGCGATAGCTACACGACCGCCGAGGGTGTGCTGAACGGCGACGCGGCGGTGAAGTTCGGCGAATGGTGGCAGGCGCTCTTTACCAAGGAGTTGGCGCCCGGCAGTTCGCAATCGCCCTCCGACCACGAGACCGGCTTCCTCGACGGCAAATACGCGCTGCAATGGATGGGCAACTGGGTCGCGGTGCCGGCGCTCGAAAAGTTCGGCGACGACCTGCTCTTCCTGCCGGCACCCGATTTCGGCAACGGCCCGAAGATCGGCGCGGCATCCTGGCAGCTCGGCATCTCGGCGAAGAGCGAACATCCTGATGGTGCTGCGGCCTTCATCGAATTCGCGATCCAGGACAAGTATCTCGCCGAATTCTCCGACGCGATCGGCCTGATCCCGGCCACTTCGACGGCGGCCGAGATGACGAAGAACTACAAGTCCGGCGGCCCGCTCGCCGTCTTCTTCGAACTGTCCGAGAAACAGGCGACGCTGCGGCCCGTGACGCCCGCCTATGCCTTCATCTCGCCCACCTTCATGAAGGCCGTCGCCGACATCGCTGACGGGGCCGACGTGGTCGACACGCTGGACACGGCGGTGGACGCGATCAACGCGGATATCGAGCGCAACAACGGATACGGCTTCGAGGCGCAGTAGAGGGGATGGCGGCTGTGCCGTCGCATCGTCCGCTGCCGACAGAAAGGCTGCCACCATGGCCGGCTCATCGAAGCCCACAGCGCTGAACAGGCACAATCTCGCCGGATGGCTGATGGCGGCGCCGATCGTGGTGCTGATGTTCGCCTTCCTGGTGACGCCCTTCCTGCTCGGTGTCGGCCTCTCCTTCACCAACCAGCGGCTGGTCTCGCCGAACCCGACCGAATTCGTCGGGCTCGACAATTTCAGCCGACTGCTCGGCGTCGGTGTGCTGGTGATGAAGCCGGAGCGCGACGATGCAGGGGCGGTCAAGCGCGATGACGACGGGTCGATCAGCTATCCGCGGCTGCGGAGCCTCACCCGCAACAACCCGGACTATCCGCATCTTGCCGGCATGCGGGAATATACGAGCTTCGGCTGGGGCGACGACCGGGTCGTCCTGCTCGCGCGCGACGTCGTCTTCGTCCAGGCGCTCGTCAACACGCTCTGCTTCGTCATCGTCGTGGCGCCCCTGCAAGGCGGGCTCGCGCTCATGCTTGCCCTGCTCGTCAACCAGAAGCTCCGCGGCATCAGCGTCTTCCGGGCGATCTATTTCATGCCCGTGGTGCTCTCGATCGTCGTCGTCTCGCTGCTCTGGCGCTTCATCTATGCCGGCAACAACGGCCTGCTGAACGCACTTCTCAACGTGCTGACCTTCGGCTTCTTCCAGCCGATCGACTGGCTCGGCCGGCCGGATACCGCACTCTGGGCGATCCTCGTCATGTCGGTCTGGCAGGGGGTCGGCTTTCACATGGTCATCTGGCTCTCGGGCCTCCAGACGATCCCGGATTCGCTCTACGAGGCGGCCGATATCGAGGGCGCCGACCGCTGGCAGAAGTTCCGCTTCATCA
>CAMPIK010000510.1 GCA_946886325.1 uncultured Shinella sp. | reverse complement strand
TCAGCTTCGGCGGCAGGGCGGCCGCCTTCTTCTCGGCTTCGTTCATGCGGGTATCGCGGCTTTCCTGCGCCAGAACGCGCAGTGCCTGGGCGATCGGGGTGCCGTAGCGCTCCGCCTGGATCAACGCCTGCATCACAGCCCTGACGGAATCGAGGCCCGTTCGTGTGCCGAGATTTTCGTAGGCGACCCGCCTGTCCTGAAGGAAGGAGAGTTCAGCCGTCGTCAGCACAAGTTCCTCGGCCAGTTCCGGCGAGGCCATGGCGATTTCATCCGCCACGCGGCGGAACGCGACTTCGATCGAGATGCCCGATTCGACGCAGATCAGCATCAGGTCGAGCGCATCCGGCCAGGAGCGCCTGATCGAATGCTGCCGCTTCGAGATCTTGTTCGAAACAAAGATGTTCGGCGCATAGAAGCCGAGATAGGCGATACCGACGGTGGCGAGGATGCGCATCGGCAGCGGCTTCTTGCCGAGATAACCGAGGTAGAAGATGTAGAAGGCGGCGAGCGCGAAGAACAGGAACGGCAGGACGAAGCGCGCGAACAGGAAGATGTTCAGCGCATTCTGCGAGCGGTAGCCGGCCGAACGCAGGCGATTGACCGTGTTCGCATCGACGAGCGCTTCCCGAAGGTTCAGCTTTTCCACGATCTGGCGCACGGACGTGTTGTTCTGCGAGCGCAGCGACGCCTTGCTCTGCGCCGCCTCGGCGTTCAGCCTTGCCCGTTCGCGCGCCCGGATCTGGTCGCGTTCGAGCGCGACGGATTTCATGCGCTTGTCGAGATCGCCGCGCTCGAAATAGGGAACGGCGATCGTGTAGAAGGTCGCGAGCACCGCCAGCGCCACGAAGACGGGCAGGAGAATATCGGGGTTCGTCAGCGTCGACACGAGTCCGGACATGATTTCGGCCCCTCTAGAGCATTTCCAGCCGAAGCGAAGTCGCTTCGGCGTCGGATAATGCGGCAAAAACAAAAGCCTAGAGCATTTCCGGTGAACCGGAGTTCACCGGAAATGCTCTAGATATCGAAGTTGATCATGTTGCGCATGACCACGATGCCGATCGTCATCCAGACGCCCGAGATGCCGAGGATGAGATGGCCGCGGGGATCGGTGAACAGGATCAGGATATATTCCGGCGACGTCAGGTAGACGAGGATCGTCACGATGAAGGGCAGCGCGCCGATGATGGCGGCGGATGCCTTTGCCTCCATCGACAGCGCATTGACCTTGGCGCGCATCTTGCGGCGCTCACGCAGCACCCGCGACAGGTTGCCGAGCGCTTCGGACAGGTTGCCGCCGGCCTGGGCCTGGATCGCGATGACGATCGAGAAGAAGTTCACTTCCTGCAGCGGAATGTAGTTGAACATACGCGCGACAGCTTCCGGCACGCCAAGGCCCATCTGCTGCGATTCCACCACGCGGCGGAACTCGGACTTGACCGGCTCCTGGCTTTCGGCCGCGATCAGGCGCAGCGCATCGGTCAGCGGCAGGCCCGACTTGATCGAGCGAACCATCACGTCGAGGGAGTTCGGGAATTCCTCGAGGAACTTGTTCATGCGCCGCTTGACGAGAAAATTGACGAGCCAGCGCGGGAAGCCGGCAGCCATGATGAAGAACACGCCACCGCACACCAGAAGCGGCGCACCGGCGAGAAAGGCGACCAGCATGGCGAAAAAGCCGATGAAGCCGCTGATCATATAGAACTGGGCCAGGGTGATGCGCAGGCCGGCCTGCGACAGCTTTGCCTTCAGGCTGGGCGACGCCTTGCGGTTCTTTTCCTGCTGCTTGTTTTCCAGGTCCTTCAGCGAATCCTGCACGGATTTGCGCCGCTTGGACATTTCCTGCATGCGGTCGCGGGCCGCCTTGACCTTGGACTGGTCGGTCTCGGCCGATTTGACGCGATTGACCCGGCTTTCCGTCTTCTTTTCGGTCTCGATCCGCGAGAAGAGGATGCCATAGCCGACGGCGCCGGCAGCAATGGCTGCCAGGGCAATGATCGCGACGACGGTGATATCCAGTCCGAACATGTGAGGTGGTCCCGGCCTATTGCGGCTTTTCCATCGCGTCGAGCGTTGCCGCCAGCCGCTTGTCTTCGTTGAAGTAGCGGGCACGATCCCAGAAATGCGGCTTGCCGAGACCCGTGCCGGTGTGTTTGCCGATGATGCGGCCGTTGGCGTCTTCGCCGTCCATCTCGAAGCGCATCAGGTCCTGCGTGACGATGACGTCGCCTTCCATGCCCACCACTTCCGTGATGTGGGTGATGCGGCGCGAGCCGTCGCGCAGGCGCGAGGCCTGGATGATGACGTCGATCGAGCCGGCAATGATTTCGCGCACGGTCTTGGCGGGCAGCGTGTAGCCGCCCATGGCGATCATCGATTCCATGCGGCTGAGGCATTCGCGCGGCGTGTTGGCGTGGATCGTGCCCATCGAGCCGTCGTGGCCGGTGTTCATCGCCTGCAGAAGGTCGAACACTTCAGGTCCGCGCACTTCGCCGACGATGATGCGTTCGGGCCGCATGCGCAGGCAGTTCTTGATGAGGTCGCGCATGGTGATCTCGCCCTCGCCCTCGATGTTCGGCGGGCGGGTTTCGAGGCGCACCACATGCGGCTGCTGGAGCTGGAGTTCGGCGGAGTCTTCGCAGGTGATGACGCGCTCGTCGCGATCGATGTAGTTCGTCAGGCAGTTGAGCAGCGTCGTCTTGCCCGAGCCGGTACCGCCTGAAATGACGAGGTTGCAGCGCACGCGGCCGATGATCTGGAGCAGCGTCGCGCCTTCCGGCGTGATCGAGCCGAAGCGGACGAGCTGGTCGAGCGTCAGCTTGTCCTTCTTGAACTTGCGGATGGTGAGCGCGGTGCCG
>CAMPIK010000509.1 GCA_946886325.1 uncultured Shinella sp. | reverse complement strand
CTGGTCGTGCCGCTCCAGATGTCGCTGATCCCGCTTCTGAAGCTCTATAACGGCGTCGGTGCCTTCCTCGGCGTGCCGGCCAAGACCTATGTCGGCATCTGGCTCGCCCATATGGGCTTCGGCCTGCCGCTCGCGATCTATCTCCTGCGCAACTACATGGCAGGGCTACCGCGCGAGATCATGGAATCGGCCCGCGTCGATGGCGCCAGCGATTTCGACATCTTCATCAAGATCATCCTGCCGCTCTCCTTCCCGGCGCTTGCCTCCTTCGCGATCTTCCAGTTCCTCTGGACCTGGAACGACCTGCTGGTGGCCATGGTGTTCCTGGGCGCGGGCAACAACGAGCTCGTGCTGACGGGACGCCTCGTCAACCTGCTCGGCTCGCGCGGCGGCAACTGGGAGATCCTGACGGCCTCCGCCTTCATCACCATCATCGTCCCGCTGATCGTGTTCTTCAGCCTGCAGCGCTACCTCGTCCGGGGCCTGCTTGCCGGATCGGTCAAGGGCGGCTGAGCATCACTTAGGAAGACCAGAGTATAATGAGCATGCCTGATACGACAGCGGTTCCACTTTCGCCGGACAAGGACTGGTGGCGCGGCGCGGTGATCTACCAGATCTATCCGCGCTCCTTCCAGGACACCAACGGCGACGGCATCGGCGATCTCAAGGGGATCGCCGAGCGGCTCGGCCATGTCGCGGCACTGGGTGCGGATGCCGTCTGGATTTCGCCCTTCTTCACGTCCCCGATGAAGGATTTCGGCTATGACGTCGCCGACTATCAGGACGTCGATCCGATCTTCGGCACGCTCGCCGATTTCGACGCGCTGATCGCCGAGGCCCATCGTCTCGGCATCCGGGTGATGATCGACCTCGTGCTGTCGCACACCTCCGACAAGCACCCCTGGTTCGTCGAAAGCCGCTCCAGCCGGTCGAACCCGAAGGCCGACTGGTATGTCTGGGCGGATTCCAAGCCGGATGGCACGCCGCCGACCAACTGGCTGTCGATCTTCGGCGGATCGGCCTGGCAATGGGATCCGACGCGCCTGCAATATTTCATGCACAATTTCCTGACCTCGCAGCCGGACCTCAACCTGCACAATCCGGAGGTGCAGGACGCGCTGCTCTCGGTCGCGCGCTTCTGGCTGGAGCGCGGCGTCGATGGCTTCAGGCTCGACACGATCAACTTCTATTTCCACGACAAGCAGCTTCGCGACAACCCGTCGCTGGCGCCCGAACGGCGGAACGCCCAGACGGCGCCGGCCGTGAACCCCTACAATTACCAGGAACATCTCTACGACAAGAACCAGCCGGAGAACCTCGAATTCCTGAAGCGCTTCCGCGCGCTGATGGAGGAGTTTCCGGCGATCGCGGCCGTCGGCGAGGTGGGCGACAGCCAGCGCGGACTGGAGATCGCCGGCGAATACACGTCCGGCGGCGACAAGATGCACATGTGCTACGCCTTCGAGTTCCTGGCGCCCGATCCGCTGACGCCGGGCTTCGTCGCGGAGACGCAGGCCGCGCTCGAAAAAGCCGCTCCCGAAGGCTGGGTCTGCTGGGCTTTTTCGAACCATGATGTCATGCGCCACGTCTCTCGCTGGGGTGCTGGCGTCACCGACCACGATGCCCACGCCAAGCTGCTTGCCAGCCTGCTGCTCTCGCTGCGCGGTTCCGTCTGCATCTATCAGGGCGAGGAACTGGCGCTACCCGAGGCCGAGCTTGCCTATGAGGACCTTCAGGACCCCTATGGCATCCAGTTCTGGCCGGACTTCAAGGGCCGCGACGGCTGCCGCACGCCGATGGTCTGGGACGGCAACGTCGCCTATGGCGGCTTTACCGCCGGCAAGCCGTGGCTGCCCGTTCCGGCCGGCCATCTGGACCGCGCCGTCGAAAAGCAGCACGGCGACCCGGCCTCCGTGATGGAGCATTACCGGCGCTTCCTCGCCTTCCGCAAGCAGCACCCGGCGCTCGCCAAGGGCGAGATCGAGTTTCGCGCGGCGGAAGGCGCCGTGCTGGCCTTCGTGCGCACGCATGGCAACGAACGGCTGTTCTGCGTGTTCAACATGAGCCCGGTGGCGCGCTTTGCCGCTCTGCCGGCAGAAACGATCGAACCGTTGGAAGGTCATGGATACGAGAGCCGGGTCCATGACGAACAGATAGAACTTCCGGCCTGGAGCGGGTTCTTCGCCCGCCTCGCATAACCGGATCAAGGGGAGGTACGCATGACAGGCCTGGTATTGAAGGATATCCGCAAGTCCTATGGCGCCGTCGACGTCATTCACGGCATCGACCTCGACATCAAGCAGGGCGAGTTCATCGTCTTCGTCGGCCCGTCCGGCTGCGGAAAGTCGACGCTGCTGCGCATGATCGCCGGTCTGGAGGAGATCACCGGCGGCGAGATGATGATCGACGGGGAGAAGGTCAACGACGTGCCGCCCTCCAAGCGCGGCATCGCCATGGTCTTCCAGTCCTACGCGCTCTATCCCCACATGACGGTCTTCGACAACATGGCCTTCGGCATGCGGATCGCCAAGGAGAGCAAGGAGGAGATCGACCGGCGCGTGCGCGCGGCAGCCGAAATCCTGCAGCTCACCAAATATCTCGACCGCCTGCCCAAGGCGCTCTCCGGCGGCCAGCGCCAGCGCGTGGCGATCGGCCGCGCGATCTGCCGCAATCCGAAGGTCTTCCTCTTCGACGAGCCGCTGTCGAACCTCGACGCCGCATTGCGCGTCGCCACCCGCATCGAGATCGCCAAGCTCTCCGAGCAGATGGCCGATACGACGATGATCTATGTGACGCACGACCAGGTCGAGGCGATGACGCTTGCCGACCGGATCGTCGTGCTCTCGGCCGGGCATATCGAGC
>CAMPIK010000508.1 GCA_946886325.1 uncultured Shinella sp. | reverse complement strand
TCCGAGATGGCCGGAAGCAAGGCGATCGGCCGCATCGGATGGCAAGGGATGCCAGGTCACGCCGTCGCCCGACACTTCCGCCGCTCCGTCGCGACGCCGGGCCGACAGGGCCGGAACCGGCCGCCAGCGTTTCTCCGATTCCGGCGCGGCCACAGACATATTGGCCGGATCGAACAATCCCCAAAGGCGGTCGCCATCTACGCCTGCCGCGACGAAGTCCGCCTCTGGCAAGCGTTCACCCGTGAGCGAACTGACCGGATAGCGCCAGATTTCGCCAATCGTCCCAAATCGCATGCCGTCTCCCCGCGCCTTTGCCTGTAACCCTATCCCATTTGCGAGGGATGGCGATCAAGGGGGCGTGTGGCTGCGAGCGATGCTGATTGGCGCTGCCCGGCTTGCGCCGACCGCCGGGCCTATGCATTGATGCCCGAAAGACAAATAAGGCAGGATTTTCGCATGAAGACGGATGTCATCGTTCTGGGCGCAGGCGTCGTCGGCATTTCGACCGCCATTCATCTGGCGCGGCGCGGCAAATCCGTCGTGCTCGTCGATCGGCGCGGCGCGGCGGAGGAGACCTCCTATGGCAATGCGGGCCTCATCCAGCGCGAGGGCGTCTTTCCCTATGGCTTCCCGCACGATTTCGGTGCCCTCTTCCGCTACGCGCTGAACAACACGATCGACGCGCATTATCACCTCTCGGCAATCCCGGGCATCGTGCCCTTCCTCGCGCGCTACTGGTGGCATTCCGGCTTCCGCCAGCACCAGAGCATCGCCCATCTCTACGCACCACTGATCGAAAACTCGATCAGCGAACATGCCGACCTGATCGCCGCTTCCGGCGCCGACGATCTCATCCGCAAGGACGGCTGGATGAAGGTGTTCCGCACCGAGAAGGAGCGGGACGCGGTCTATGCCGATGCCGAGAAGCTCTCGGCCAATTTCGGCGTCAACCACCAGAAGCTGACGCCCGCCGAGATCAAGATCATCGAGCCCCATATCAGGGCCGAGCTCACCGGCGGCCTGCGCTGGACCGATCCCTGGTCGATCAAGGATCCGCAGAGCCTGCTCCGGCGCTATCTCGCCTATTTCCAGTCGCTCGGCGGGGTGATGCGATCCGGTGATGCCGCGACCATCGAGCATGTGCTGGAAGGCGAAGGCTGGCGCATCGCGACGCCGGACGGACCGCTCGAAGGCCGCGACGTCGTCGTGGCGCTCGGCCCCTGGGCCGATACGGTGACGCGAAAGCTCGGCTACCGCTTCCCGCTCGCCGTCAAGCGCGGCTATCACATGCATTACGGCGCGGAAGAGGGCGCAGAGCTCAACAACTGGGTGCTCGATGCCGAGCGCGGCTATTTTCTGGCGCCGATGCTGAAAGGTATCCGGCTAACGACCGGTGCCGAATTCGCCAAGCGCGACACGCGCAAGACGCCGGTGCAGTTGCGCCGCGCCGAAAAGGTCGCGCGCGAATTCTTCCCGCTGGCGGAGCGGCGCGACGAGGAGCCCTGGATGGGCGCGCGGCCCTGCACGCCGGACATGATGCCGATCATCGGCAAGGCGCCGCGCCATTCCGGCCTCTGGTTCGCCTTCGGCCATGCCCATCACGGCATGACGCTCGGCCCCGTCACGGGGCGGGCGCTGGCCGAAAAGATGCTGGGCGAGCGCACCATCGTCAATCTCGGCCCCTACCGGCCGGAACGCTTCCTGATCTGACGCAGCCGGTCGTGGCGCAGGCGTTCAACCCACCTGCTGGGTGATCCACGCGCGGAAGGACTGCGTCAGGGCATTCTCCTGCTTCCCCTCCGGCACCACAAGATAATAGCTGTTTTCCGTTTCCATCGGCCGGTCGAAGACGATGGCGAGGCGGCCGGTCTGGAGTTCCTGCTCGATCAGGTATTTCGGCAGCAGCGCGAAGCCGAGGCCGGCGACGGCCGATTCGATCACCATGGAAAACTGGTCGAAGCGATGGCCGCGATAGGCGGTCTCGGTGGTTTCGCCGGCAAGCTCGAACCACTCCGCCCAGAGCTTCGGCCTAGTGGCGAGATGGAGGAGGGGCGCCGACGCCAGGTCGCCCGGCTCCTTCGGGGCGAATTCACCGATGAGCGCCGGGCTTGCCGCCGGCAGGATCGTCTCGCTGCAGAGATAGGAACAGGCCGCGCGCGCCCAGACGGGCTGGCCGTAATGGATCGCGAGGTCGAAATTCTCCTCGTCGAAATCGAAGGGCGCCGAGCGCGAGGCGATGTTGAGCACGGTACCGGGGTGTTCGGCGAGAAAGGCCGGGATGCGCGGCGTCAGCCAGCGGCTGCCGAAGGTCGGCAGCGTCGCGATCGAGAGGCTGTGGTCGGAGCGCGCGGCAGACATGGCGCGCAGCATCGTCTCTTCCGTCTGGTAGAGCAGCTTGCGCACCTCCGGCAGGAAGCGACGACCGTCCTCCGACAACACGACGCGCTGGCGCACGCGCTCGAAAAGCAGCACGCCGAGCTGTTCCTCCAGATCCTTGATCTGGCGGCTGACGGCGCTCTGCGTGAGGTTCAGCTCATGCGCCGCCTGGGTGAAGCTGCCATGGCGCGCGGCACATTCGAAGGCCTGCAGCGTCGTGACATCCGGAATCAGCCTGCGGCTCAGCTTCATTCATTCCTCGCATCAACATAGTCGGAACGGTCGCGATACCTTTGGGAAACCCGTCGGTATGATCCGTTTTGAGAATGACCGGGGCTTTCCACCCTTCTAAGGCAATTCCGGGAAAAGTGCGACGCCTTTTCCGGCCGAAGCCGCCGCGCCAAGAGACGAGACCGCTTGCCATGACACCATATGCCCATGTTTCCGCCGACCGCATCCGCTCTGACTTTTCCTCCGCCATGTCCGCCATGTAT
>CAMPIK010000507.1 GCA_946886325.1 uncultured Shinella sp. | reverse complement strand
GCGATATCAGTGGTTTCGGCGGCTGCCGTCGATGTCGTCGACATGAATTGCTCCTTTCAGCCCCGTCTCTTTAGAAATTCCTAACGAGCGTGGCATTTTTGCGGCATCGCTGAAATGCGCAAGGTCGGCAGGATGTTCCGTGGAGCCCAGCCAAGTCTTGTGAGAGCAATGGAAAAGTCCTTTCGGCTGTTGTACGGAAGGAAAGCTTGGCGAAGGAAGCCGGCTGCGGCAGGGTGCATATGGCGATAACGATCCAGTACGAGCGGCCCTATTCCCATGCGGCCCATTGGTCGCGGCGCATTGCGTCGTTCGCCTTCATGCTGTTCCTCGTCGCCGTGCTGTCCCATCGCTTCGGGCCGTTGACCACGCCGCATTTCCTGATCCTTGGCGGTTTTGCCGCTGCCATCGCCCTGCTGGCGGTCCTGCTCGCCGCCATCGGGCTGGTGCGTCTCTGGTTCGTCGGGGCCAAGGGCGGCAAGGCGGCCTTTGTGGCGTTGCTTCTCGCGCTGCTGCCGCTCGCAATGGCCGGCGCCGCGATCCAGGCCTACTTCTACCGGCCGGCGATCTACGACGTGACGACGGATACCCGCGATCCGCCGCCCTGGCTCACCGAGCCATCGGCAGACCAGGACTGGCTGCCGCGCGTCGGCGGCGTCACCGCCCAGGATCGGGATGTGCAGCAGCGGGCCTATCCCGGCCTGACCGGCCGGCGCTATGACGGCGCGCTCGACCGCGTGCTCGACGGTGTCCGCAAGGTTGCCGGTGAAAACGGCATCGCCATCAAGACGGAAGCCGGTCTCGAAAATGTCGTCACGGATCTCGAGGATCTGGTCGTCGATCCCGAGGCCGAGCGCAGCGCCACGGGTGAATTGCTGGTCGTCCCGGTCCCGCTTTCGCGGCCGCTCGATACCGTGGTGGAACCCGCCGGCAGCGGCGACGTGCTGCTGCAGGGCGAATGGCGCTCGCTGATCTTCGGTTTCCGCTTCGACCTGGTGATCCGCCTTCGCGAGGAGGCGGAGACGACATTCGTCGACATGCGCGTCGCGTCCCGCTACGGGCCGCATGATCTCGGCATCGGCGCGGCCTTTGCGGAACGCTATCTGAAGGCGCTGGATGCGGAACTTCTCGGCATCGCCGGCGACTGACGGCGCCTTTCAGAGAAAACGGGCGCGATGCTCCGGTGACGGGACGTCGCAGGCATCGGTCCGTCCGGCGATCCGCATGCGGTTGCGGGCGACAACGTCATAGAGCGCGTCGCGCAGCGGCCGGGGAAACAGAAGCAGCGCCCTGACAAGCCGCCACGCGCCGCCGAGCCCGGCAACGGACCGGATCACGCCATCGGACTTCGAATAGGCCCGTCCTTCCTCGACGAGAAGGCTCGTGTCGTAGTCATCCGTCCTGTGCCCGAAATGGCGGAGAAGCGCTGTTCCGAGTTCCGACTGGCAGGAGGTAAAGCGATAGCGGGCCCTCCGGTCGTGCTTGAGCAGGAAACGGATATCGCGTGCGCAGAAACCGCAGTCTCCGTCGAACACGACGAGCGGATGGTCGTCGTCGAAGTCCGGCACGGTGGGGTCAGCGCGGTAGCTGTAGGCAGTAGTCTTCATCGCGCCGATCCGGCCGGTAGATAGACGCCCTTCAGCGCGGCCGGTCCGTCCGTCTCGACCTCGCCGCGCGCAACGAGGTCTTCCAGATGGGCGAGCACCGACAGGGCGGCGGCGCCATGAAGCCGCGGGTCGGTGCTGCGGTAGATCGCCCGAACCATGTCCGGTATCAGCCTGTCGCCTTTCAGGATGCGTTCGCGCACGGCCCTTTCGCGCATCCTGCGGTGGCTGCGCAGACCGCGCAGGAAGGAGGCGGGCTCGCTGACCGGCCCGCCATGGCCCGGCAGGTAGAGCCTGTCTTGCCTCTGCATCAGCTTTTCGAGCGAGGCCATGTAGTCGGCCATCGATCCGTCCGGCGGCGCGACGATGGTCGTTGCCCAGGCCATGACATGGTCGGCCGAAAACAGGATGCCCTCCATCCCGGCGCTGCCGGATAGCGCGAAGGCCGCATGGTTTGCGGTGTGGCCGGGCGTGTGCAGCGCCGTCAGCGCCCATCCGTCGCCGGAAATCGTCTCGCCGTCGGCAAGGGCGATGTCAGGCACGAAATCCGTGTCAGCACTTTCGGAGAAGGGATTGCTCTCGCCTGCATGGAGCGGCCGTGCGGCGCGGTGCGGGCCTTCTGCCACCACGAGCGCGCCGGTCGCGGCCTTCAGCCGGCGTGCGAGCGGCGAATGGTCCCGGTGCGTGTGGCTGACGGCGATATGGGTGACCTCGCGGCCTTTCAGCGCCGTCATCAGCGCCTGGAAATGCGCCTCGTCATCCGGGCCTGGATCGATGACGGCAACGGACCGGTCACCGACGATGTAGCTGTTGGTGCCATGGAAGGTGAAGGGGCCGGGATTGTTGACCGTCACCCGCTCGACCATCGGCGCAACAGGCACGGCGACGCCATGCGCCGGCGTGAACTCGAGATCGAAGGCGGGTTCGGTGGGCTTTGCTGCGGACGTCATTTGTACTCGATCTCGATGAAGCTCATCGGCGCGTCGCCGGCATTGACCACATTGTGTGCAACGCCCGCCTCGCGGCGATAGACGGCACCGGCCGCCACATCGACGCGCCGCTCGCCGGTCTCCTCCTCGATCAGGAACCGGCAGTCGGTCATCGGCACGACGACATAGCCGAGGCCGTGCACATGATGGCCGGTATCGGCGCCCGGCACGAAATCCCAGCGCGTTATACGCACCATGTCGTCGTCAAGCAGGAGGGTCGGCATGGCGGGCGGTCGGGCGCGGAAGGGAGGCATCTTTTGTCCTGTCTGCTGCAGCCGGC
>CAMPIK010000506.1 GCA_946886325.1 uncultured Shinella sp. | reverse complement strand
CGGCTTGCCGAGGTATTTTTCCATGTAGACCGCGTCGTTGCCGAACGCGGCAAGCGCTTCCGAGCGGGCCGTCGAGACGGCCTCTTCGAGATCGGCTTCGGTCTTCGCCACCTTCATGCCGCGTCCGCCACCGCCGGCGGTCGCCTTGATCAGGACCGGGAAGCCGATCGTGCGGGCGATCTCCAGCGCGTTCTCCGGCTTCACCTCGCCGTCCGAACCGGGCACGACGGGAATGCCGAGCGCCTCGGCGGTCTTCTTGGCGGTGATCTTGTCGCCCATGATGCGGATATGCTCCGCCGTCGGGCCGATGAAGGTGATGCCGTGCGCGTCGAGGATTTCCGCGAACTTGGCGTTTTCCGACAGGAAGCCGTAGCCCGGATGCACGGCGTCGGCGCCGGTGATCTCGCAGGCGGCGACGATCTGGTGGATGTTCAGGTAGCTGTCGCGCGACGGCGGCGGACCGATGCAGACGCTTTCGTCGGCAAGGCGGACATGCATGGCGTCGGCGTCTGCCGTCGAATGCACGGCAACCGTCGAGATGCCGAGCTCCTTGCAGGCCCGAAGGACCCGGAGCGCGATCTCGCCGCGGTTGGCGATGAGGACTTTGGAGATCATCGGCCCCACCTTATTCGATGACGATCAGCGGTTCGCCATATTCGACCGGCGCGGTGTCCTCGACCAGGATTTCCGTGACCTTGCCCGAGCGCGGCGCCGGAATCTGGTTCATGGTCTTCATCGCTTCGATGATGAGGATGGTCTGGCCTTCCTTGACCGTTGCACCGACCTCGACGAAGGGGCGCGAGCCCGGCGCCGGCGACAGGTAGGCGGTGCCGACCATCGGGGCGGTGACCGCGTTCTTGTTGCTGCGCGCCGCATCGCTCGCGGAGACGGCGACGGGGGCAGCAGCCGCGACGGGTGCCGCAGGGGCTGCGGCCGGCATGGGGGCGGAGACATAGTGCGGCGTTCCGGCGCGCGAGACGCGGATGCGCAGATCGTCCTGTTCGACCTCGATCTCGGTCAGGTCGGTCTCGTTGAGGATATTGGCGAGATCGCGGATCAGCGACTGGTCGATACCCTTGTTCTTGTCAGCCATGGAAGAGCCTCTTGTTCTTGTTATTTCGAGATGTTCGCAAGCGCGTGCAGCGCCAGGATGTAGCTGTGCGCGCCAAAACCGCAAATGACGCCCTTGGCGGCGGGCGCCATCATCGAATGATGGCGGAATTCCTCGCGGGCATGCACGTTCGACAGGTGAACCTCGATGACGGGCACCTTGATCGCGCGGATCGCATCGTGGAGTGCAATGGAGGTGTGCGTGTAGGCGCCCGCATTGACGGCAATGCCGGCCGCCTTGTCGCCGCCCTCGTGGATCCAGTCGACGAGGTCGCCCTCGTGGTTCGACTGGCGGAATTCGACCGCATATCCGAGCGTCTCGCCTTCCGCGCGGCAAAGCGCCTCGATATCGGCGAGCGTCTGGCCGCCGTAGATGCCGGGCTCGCGCTTGCCGAGCGCATTGAGGTTCGGGCCGTTGAGCACGTAAAACGTGGATGTCATTCGAAATTCCGCATGCTGGATCGGACTTACCTATAGACCGGCGGTTTCCCTAGGGAAAGCCCCATGCGCCGCCCGAAAGCCGGCGCATGCCTTGTCCACAAGCGGTTCTTGCGAAACGGCATCGATATGTCGGAATGATGGCGGATCAGCAGGTCGCCTTGCCGCAGCTGCGCACGTTTGCAACCTTCTCGTTGATCGTGTCCGCGCCGATCGCGCCGAACACCGTCTCCTTCGCGATCACATAGGACGGCGTGCCGGTGATGCCGAGGCTGTTGGCGAGCGAATAGGCCTGCCGGACCGCCTCGTCATGCGGCTTTTCTTCCATCTGCTTGCGGATCGCCTCTTCCGAAACCCCGAGCGTGACGGCGAGCGCAATGGCGCTTTCCTCCGTCGCGCGGCCTTCGTTGCCGAGCAGGGCGCGGTGGAATTCGCCGTACTTCTCGGGCGCGAGATCGCGGAAGGCGCCGCTGACCTTGTGGGCGGCCAGCGAATCGGGGCCGAGGATCGGCAGTTCCTTCAGCACGAAGCGCACGTTCTTGTCCTTGGCGAGCACCTCGTCCATGTCGGTCAGCGCACGCTTGCAGTAGCCGCAATTGTAGTCGAAGAACTCGACGACGGTGACGTCGCCTTCAGGATTGCCAAGCGCGATGTCATAGTCGGAAGAGAAGATCTCCTTCTCGTTCTCGACGATCGCCTGCTCGGCCTTCACCTGCTGCGCCGCTGCCTGCTTCGCTTGCAGCGCTTCCTGCACGTCGAGCAGGATTTCGGGGTTTTCCAGCAGATATTCCTTGATGAAGGCGCCGATCTCCTCCTTCTGCTTGTCGTCGAGCGCAAGGGCGGCGGTCGGAAGGGCGACGGTCAGTGCGAGCGCCGCTGCCGAAAGGGTCCTGAAGAAATTGCGAGCCATTCGATCCTCGTGGAATGTCGTTTGCGCTGCTGTGGCATCTCGCCCGGCATCGGTCAACTGCGGCGCCTCGCGCCGTTCGATGCGGAGCTTAGGGGGAGCGTGCGGCAAACGAAACCGGAAAAGCGGCGCAATTCCGGCCCTCGCGGGATTGTGATGTCGGCGGCGGTGGGGCAAGGGAGGTGCCGGAAACGCAAAGCGGATCGAGGAATCGAATGAACATTTCCAGGCGCAGTGCCGTCGAACCGTTCCACGCGATGGACGTGCTGGCCGAGGCGACCCGTCGCCGGGCAGCCGGCCGGCCGGTCATTTCCATGGCCGTCGGCCAGCCGGTTCATCCCGCACCGCGCGCCGTGCTGGAAGCGGCGCGCGGCGCCCTCGATCATGGCCGCGTCGGATACACGGACGCGCTCGGC
>CAMPIK010000505.1 GCA_946886325.1 uncultured Shinella sp. | reverse complement strand
TAGATGTAGCCGTAGTTCGGATTTTCCGGAACCTCGACGATGCTGACGCCATCCGGAATGACGGTGCCGGCAGCCACGCCACCGTCGATCACGACGGGATCGATCGGATTGCGCTCGACATAGGTGATCGTCGTTTCCGAAATATCAGGCGAAACGCTCGCCGTCGTCTCGACCTCGGGCGCATAGATGATCTGGCGGCTGTCGGCACGCACGATCACGGGGCGCTCGTTGACGTAGATATAGGCAAGGTCCGGATGATCCGGGATCGGCGTCAGGACTGCTGTCTCGTCGAAGCGATAGTCGGTGGAGAGTTCACCTTCGACCCTGACCGACTGGACCGGGTTGTCCATCACGTAGACGCGGGCATCGTCAGGAACGGCGGTTGCCGCACCAAGGGCCGCACCGGCAAAGCCGCCGACAACAGCACCGACCGGACCACCGACAACGGCGCCTGCAACGGCACCCGTTGCGCCGCCTGCGCCCGCGCCGAAGAGTTGCTTGTCCTGATCGTCCGCGTGAGCCGCGGTCGCACCGATAAGGGCAAGTGCGGCGCTGGCCATGAGAAATTTACGCATTGTCGTCTCCTTTGGAAGTCTATTCTCCCCTTCGTTCCCGGAAACGATGAATGGGCCGTTCTGTTCCCCTCTTCTTGAAAAGCGGAGACTCACGAACTGTTACGCAATGTCACTGTCCCGCCGCGCGATCTCGAAATCTTCCGTGTGCACCTGGAGGCCGTCTTCGGTCACGACAACGATGCCATAGGCGCCCGGTTCGTCGACGGCGAGCGACGGATTGGGCGTATCGAAGGGCATCGGCTGCTGGTGGACGGGGCTCTTGAAGATCGAGAAGGGAATGCCGCGATGCGAGCCGCCGATCGTGCGGTGGACATGGCCGGCAAAGATGTGGCGCACATTGCCGTGGCGCAGCACGAGGTCGTAGAAAGCGTCCTCGTTGCCGAGGCGGATCGCGTCCATGCCGGTAAAGCCCGTCTTGTGCGGCGGATGATGCATGAAGACGAGGACGGGCAGGGCACCGGCCTCCGCCAGCGCCCGGTCGAGCCAGGCGAGGCGCGTCTCGCACAGATGCCCGGCATGGCTCGCCGGATAGTCGTAGGGCGGCGCAAGCAGCGTATCGAGCAGCACCACCCGGCAATCGGGAAAATCCACCACCTGCTGCACGAACCCGCCCGCGTCTGGCGCGACATGGTCGAAGATACCGAGGAAGGTCTCGCGATGGTCGTGATTGCCAATGGTGATCATGGCGGGCGGCGCGAGCGTGCCGAGCAGTTGCTTCAGCCGGCGATAGGAGACGATGTCCGCGCGGTGCGTCAGGTCACCGGTGAAGATCACCCCGTCGGCATCGCCATGATGGGCGTTGACATGGGCGATGCCCGCCGCCAGCCGCTGATAGGGATCGAGGCCGATAATGGTCGTGCCTTCCGGCGTCATGTGGAGATCGGTGAAGACGATGAGCTTGGTCATGCGGGATTCTGTTCTGGATTGGCGGATAGGGCGGGATCGTCGATGTTGGCCGGCCTAGCGGGATTGGCGAATCGCGAAGAGCGGATCGCCGTAGCCGACCTCGGCGCCCTCTTCGGCAAGCGGACGGAGAAGCACGCAATCCGCGTCGGCCCGAACCGGACGCAAGAGTGCTCCGACGGCGAGATAGCCGACAATGGTGTCACGCGTGACACGGCTTGGAAATTCGCTCGGAATATCCGGCGTCGCCGGATGCACAAGGCGGAAGGTGCCGAAGGAAGGAGCGCGGAGAACGCGTTCGTCAGGCTTCGACGCAGTGACCGGACCCTTGTCATCAGGAATTTGACGGTCGATACGAAGGCTCACCTGTGTATTGTCTTCGCGGTAGTCGAAGGCGGCGATCCCGTATCGCCGCATCAGCGCCTGCACATGATCGATATCGGCCCCGCCGCTCATTGCGCTTCCGTCCTTTCCCTGCCGAAGCCATCGGCCAGCAGGCGTTCCAGATGGTGGATATCGAAGCCGCCGGCGCGAAAGCCCGGTTCATCAATGAGCGCCTGATGGAGCGCGATATTGGTCCGGATGCCCTCGATCGTCGTTTCACCGAGCGCGCGCCGCATGCGCACAATCGCCTCTTCCCGCGTGGCGCCATGGGCGATGATCTTGGCAATGAGCGAATCGTAGTGTGGCGGCACCTCGTAGCCCGAATAGAGATGGCTATCGACGCGGATGCCGAATCCGCCCGGCGGCACGAAGCGCTCGACCCGGCCGGGCGAGGGCGTAAAGCGGAAGGCGTCCTCGGCATTGATCCGGCATTCGATGGCATGGCCGGCGGTCGCGATATCGGCCTGCGTGAAGGGCAGGGGCTCTCCGAGCGCGATCAGCAATTGCTGCCGGACGATATCGATGCCGCTCACCATCTCGGTGACCGGATGCTCGACCTGGACGCGCGTGTTCATCTCGATGAAATGGAACCGGCCATCCTCGTATAGGAACTCGAACGTGCCGGCGCCGCGATAGCCGATGGCGAGGCACGCCTCGGTGCAACGCCGGCCGATCGCCGCGATCTCTTCCGCGTCTATGCCTGGCGGCGGGCTTTCCTCGATGACCTTCTGGTGCCGGCGCTGTGCGGAACAGTCCCGCGCGCCCAGATGCACGACATGGCCATGATTGTCGGCCAGCACCTGGATTTCGACATGGCGGGGATGTTCGAGGAAACGTTCGAGATAGACCTCCGGGTTTGCGAAGGCACGCTCCGCCTCTTCCCGCGTCACGGCCACGGCGCCCAAAAGGTCTTCCGCACGGCGCACGACGCGCATGCCGCGCCCGCCGCCGCCGCCGGCCGCCTTGACGATCACCGGGTAGCCGACGTCTTCACCGAGCCGCACGGTGATCTCGCG
>CAMPIK010000504.1 GCA_946886325.1 uncultured Shinella sp. | reverse complement strand
GTAAACGTTCAGGACTTTTTCCTGAGCGAATGCCTGACCGGCGATACCACCGATCATGGTGACGGCCACGGCGGTCGCCAGAAGTGTGCGTCTTTTCATTCGTTTAGCTCCCAGTTTTTTCTCTTAGTGAATAATCAGGATGAAAGACTGATGTCGATTATGGAGTTTTTTCGAGATGCGACAAGCGCCATTCTGCATTGCAAAAGATCGAATTTGATATCACATTTCCCCAGTTTCTATCATATTTGAAATCGGTTCCGCCGCGGAAATCAAGCAGAAAATTACTGGAAGTCAAAAAGGCTCAGTCCCGCGACCATCTCGTCGAGCCCGAGCGGACGGGTCACGGGCGGTTCGGCGCGCGCAAGACAGCCCTGTCGCTCGCAGAACCGGCAGGCCGGGCCGATGGCAACCGACGGCCCCTTTCGCAGGGCGGCATCGTAGACCGTCTCCTCGGCGAAGGCCGCGTCGCAACCGAGGAGCAGCGCGGTCCGGCGAACGCGCTCGTGAAAGGCCGCCTGCGGGCCTTCCAGCGTTCTGGCGACGGTCAGAAAACGCGCGCCATCCGGCATTTCCACGATATCCGCCAGCACCTGCCCCGGCTGCGCGAAGGCCGCGTGCACATCGAGCTTCGGACAGTCCCCGCCGAAACGGGCCTGCGGAAAGCCCTGCGCGCCGGCGCGGCGGAAACGATGGCCGGCATTGTCGACCTCCAGCATGAAGAAGGGCACGCCTGAGCGGCCGGGCTTCTGCAGCATCGTCAGCCGGTTTGCCGCCTGCTCGAAGGAAACGGCAAAGCGCGAGCGCAGGACATCGACATCGTAGCGCGCACGCTGCGCAGCCGCGAAGAAAAGCTCGTAGGGCATCATCAGCGCATGCGCGGCGTAACGCGCCAGTTCGAAGCGCGCGATCCGCCGCGCCTCTGCGCTCGACAGCGCGAGCCTGTCCAGTTCGGCGAAGATTTCATCCTGAAGCGCGATCTGCACCGTTTCCATCGCGATCTCGCGCAACTGGTCGAACGGCGACAGGCGCTCCGACAGGAAGAGGCGCATCGAATGGCGATCGAAGCGGCGCCGGAGATTGGGCATGGCATGGACCGGGAGCGTGCGGACGACGACGCCATGCTCCTTCTTGAGCCAGCCCTTGACGGCGAATGCCAGGTCGTCGCCCGGCGCCAAGGCCGCGTGGAACTGTTCGGCCGCCTCATCGATGGCGGCAAAGTAGTTCGGCCGCGATTCGAGTTTCTCCCGGACCTCGTCCATCGGCAATTGCGCGCCTGCGACGCTCGTCGCATGTCCTTCGCGCGCCAGCAGTTCGGCAAGGTCGGAAAGGCGCGAGGTCTGCTCGCGATAGGCGCGGTAGAGTTTCAGGATGCCGCTCGACACATTGGGCGCGGCTTCTGCGATCTCCAGAAGCTCCTGCTCGCCGGGCAACTCGCCCGACAGGAGCGGATCGGCAAAAACCTCGCGCAACTGTCGCACGCTGCCGCCGCTCTCGCCCTGGAGATCGTCGAGATCGATCTTGTAGACCGAGGCGAGCCGCAGCAGAAGCTGCACCGTCAGCGGCCGCTGGTTGCGCTCGATGAGGTTCAGGTAGGAGGGCGAGATCGACAGGCCTTCGGCCATCGCCGTCTGGGTCAGGCCGAGCGAATTGCGGATGCGCCGCACCTTCGGCCCGGCGAAGATCTTGTTCTCGGCCATGTGTCAACCTTTTACACGACGCCGTGCGGCAGGCGCCTGCGTACATTTACAGCTTTTACTATTTTACAGAGCGGCGATGTCAAAGGCAACACAATGTAACTCGTTTAGCACGCTGTTTTCGCGTTAAAATATCGCCTATTTGTGCGACGCGGTGTAAATCATGTCACATCAGAAGCCGGCAAGCATCGGCATCGATTTCGCGACAGACGTGACAGGAGGATTTACATGACAGACTTTTACAATCTCGTTCCCTCGGCATCCGAAGGCCGGTTCGATGGCATCGAGCGCCCCTACTCCGCTGATGACGTCAAGCGCCTGCGCGGGTCGGTCCAGATCCGCCATACCCTGGCCGAAAACGGCGCGAACCGGCTCTGGAAGCTCATTCACGAGGAGGATTTCGTCAACGCGCTCGGCGCGCTCTCCGGGAACCAGGCCATGCAGATGGTCCGTGCCGGCCTGAAGGCGATCTATCTTTCCGGCTGGCAGGTCGCGGCAGATGCCAACACGGCATCGGCCATGTATCCCGACCAGTCGCTCTATCCGGCAAATGCCGCACCGGAGCTTGCCAAGCGCATCAACCGCACGCTTCAGCGCGCAGACCAGATCGAAACCGCGGAACGCAACGGCCTTTCGGTCGACACCTGGTTCGCGCCGATCGTCGCGGATGCGGAAGCCGGTTTCGGCGGGCCGCTCAACGCTTTCGAGATCATGAAGGCCTTCATCGAGGCCGGTGCCGCCGGCGTGCACTATGAAGACCAGCTGGCATCGGAAAAGAAGTGCGGCCATCTCGGCGGCAAGGTCCTGATCCCGACGGCGGCCCACATCCGCAACCTCAACGCCGCGCGCCTTGCAGCCGACGTCATGGGCACGCCGACGCTCGTCATCGCCCGCACCGATGCCGAGGCCGCCAAGCTGCTGACCTCCGACATCGACGAGCGCGACCGGCCCTTCGTCGACTATGACGCCGGCCGCACGGTCGAGGGCTTCTACACTGTCAAAAACGGCATAGAGCCCTGCATCGCGCGTGCCGTCGCCTATGCGCCGCATTGCGATCTGATCTGGTGCGAGACCTCGAAGCCCGACCTCGAACAGGCCCGCCGGTTCGCCGAGGGCGTGCACAAGGTGCATCCGGGCAAGCTGCTCGCCTACAATTGCTCGCCGTCGTTCAACTGGAAGAAGAACCTCGACGA
>CAMPIK010000503.1 GCA_946886325.1 uncultured Shinella sp. | reverse complement strand
AGACGGGGATGATTGACGAGGAACGGCGCCATGCCGAGCCCGGTCGAGTTGCCGATGCCCAGATGGCGCTTCAGCGCCGGATCGAGCGGCACGGCGGTATCCGGCGCGCGGCAACGCGCGATGTGCTCGACAAGGTCGTGCGAAAAGCCGCGGATCAGCCAGACGGTCAGCATCTCCGCCTGGAACGGCGCGGCGAGCTCGGCGCGGTCCTCGATGACAGAGCGATCCGCGATGCCGAACTTGCCGTTGCCGTAGACCGCCGTCGTGCGCAGCAGGTAGCCGACTTCGGCGAGCTTGGCACGGTCCGGCTGCCGGCCGGCGGCAAGCCGGTCCACCACATGGCCGAAGAAGCGCACCGACTTGTTGGCGCGGCTCAGCACAAGCTCGCTCTCGCGAAAACGTCCGGCCTCCTGCAAGGGCACGTTTGCGGCGAGGCGGTCGAGGTCGTCATTGTCCGGCACGCCGTCGAAAAGCGCGAATGTCGTATCCCAGGCCTCGGCGATCACCCGGTCGGTGCGCTGTTCGTCCGAAAGCCGGTTCGAGAAGGCGACGAGGCTGTAGGTCCGTCCGCCGAGCGCGAGACTGTAGACGGCACGCCCGTAGCCTTCCGTATCCAGGTCCCAAAGCGGCCGTTCCACCCTGGCATTTTCGGCCGCAAGCCGCCGCAGCAGGATGCGCGTGAAGCTGAGGCGCGTCGGAAAGGCCGCACCGAGCCGCCGAAGCCGCATCACGGTATCCGGTGGACGCAAGGCGATTGCGGGCGGCGCGGCGTGGTTCATGCGGACATCCGGTGTGGCTGCTGCTGAGCGACCGGGCCGAAGGAGTTGCGGTAGAACCGCAGCCAGTTGCCGCCCATGATCGCAGCCGCTTCTTCCGCCGAAAAGCCGACGTCGACGAGACCCGCAGAGATATTGGAGAGCGAAAGATTGTTCAGGAACCAGCCGGGCTGCTCCGGCCAGCCGGGGGCGCTTTCCGACCCCTCGCCATAGTCGATCTCCTTGGACCAGCGGCCGTTGCGCATCCAGGAGACGATCGTGTCCGGCTGGTCCTGGCAGAGATCGCTGCCGATGCCGAGGTTGCCCGTTCCGTAGCGGTCGGCGGCTTCCGCCACCATTTCGCAGAAGGTGCGCAGCGTGCAGGCCGCGCCGCCCTTCAGGTGATGGGCATAGAGTGAGAAGCCGAGCATGCCGCCCGATTCCGTCAGCGCCTTCAGCACGTCGTGCGACTTGTTGCGCAATCCGTCATGCCACCAGGCCGGATTGGCATGGGTGATGGCGATCGGGCGCTCGGAAATCTCGATGGCCTCAAGCGTCGACCGCTCGGCCGAATGGCTCATGTCGACAACCATGCCGACGCGGTTCATCTCCGCGATGACCTGCCGGCCGAACCGCGTGATGCCGCTGTCGGTCCCCTCGTAGCAACCGGTCGCCAGCAGGGACTGGTTGTTGTAGCTCAGTTGCATGAAACGGATGCCGAGCCGGTGGCAGATTTCCACGAGCCCGATGTCGTCCTCGATGGGCGAGGGATTCTGGAGCCCGAAGAAGATCGCGGTCCGGTTTTCCCGCACCGCCATTTCGATATCCGCTGCCTCGAAGCCCTGAAAGATCAGGCCGTCATGTTCCTGGAAATGCCGGTTCCAGCCGATGAGGTTGGAGACCGTTTCGCGGAAGTTCTCGTGATAGGCGATTGTCGCGTGCACGGCATGAACGCCGCCTTCCTGCATCTGGCGGAAAATCCGCTCGTTCCAGTTGGCGTATTGCAGGCCGTCGATCAGGGGCGTGGGCAGATGGATGTTCATGGCTTACTCCGGGTCGCCGGCGCGAATATAGCTCGTCTTGATCTGCGTGTAGAACTCCGCCGCAGCACGGCCCTGCTCGCGCGGACCGGAACTCGAATTCTTCCGGCCGCCGAAGGGCACATGGTAGTCCGTGCCGGCCGTCGGCAGGTTGACCGTCACGCAGCCGGTCTCGACATTGCGCCGAAAGTGCGTGGCGCGCGACAGCGAACGGGTGAAAATGCCGGCGACGAGGCCGAAATCCGTATCGTTGGCGATCGCAAGTCCTTCGTCATAGGAGCCGATCTTCTGCACGGCGGCAACGGGCGCGAACATTTCCTGCCGGTTGAACGCCATGGCGTTCGTCGTGCCGACGAGCAGGGCCGGCGACATGTAGTGCCCCTCATGCTGCAGCGTCAGCCGCTCGCCACCGAGTGCGACCGTCGCGCCTGCAGTTTCCGCCGCAGCGATCCAGTCGAGGTTGGCCGCGAGCTGGCGCGCGCTGACGACCGGGCCGATGGTCGTATCCGGGTCGAGCGCGTGGCCGACCTTCATCCGCGACAGAGCCGCGCAAAGCTTTTCGACAAAGCCGTCGTGTACTCGCTCGTGCACCAGCAGCCGCGAGCTTGACGTGCACTTCTGGCCCGTGCCGGAGTAGCCGCCGGCAACGGCGGCCGCGACCGCAAGGTCGAGATCGGCATCGTCCATCACGACGAGCGCATTCTTCGAGCCGAGTTCGAGCTGGTATTTCGTCAGGTTCCCGGCTGCCGCCACGGCGACCTGCCGGCCGACCTCGTAGGAGCCGGTGAAGGTGATGGCGTCGATGCCGGGATGGGCAGCCAGCGCCTGCCCGATCACGCCGCCCGGCCCCATGACGAGCTGGAAGGTGCCAGCCGGCAGGCCGGCGCGGTGGATGATCTGGGCCAGCGCCCAGGCGGATGCCGGCGTTTCGTTCGCCGGCTTCCAGATCACGGCATTGCCGAAGGCGAGCGCCGGCGCGATCTTCCAGCTTGCCGTCGCCGTCGGGAAGTTCCAGGGCGATATGACGCCGACGATGCCCATCGGCTCGCGCCGGATATCGATCTCGCTGCCGGGCCGCACGGAATCGGCGTTCTCCCCGAGTTGGCGCA
>CAMPIK010000502.1 GCA_946886325.1 uncultured Shinella sp. | reverse complement strand
CGGACCGCCGTCTTGAGGCCGGAAAAGGAGAAGTCGAGGCGGGCCTCGCCGACGAGCGGGCGCGGCAGCACGAAGCGGTCCGGATTGCCGCTTCGCGCGGCGCGCTCGACGGCAGGCCCGCCGGGGTAACCGAGGCCGAGCAGCTTGGCGGTCTTGTCGAAGGCTTCGCCGAGCGCATCGTCGATCGTCGTGCCCCAGCGCTCATAGTCATCGACACCGCGTATCAGGACGAGCTGGGTATGGCCGCCGGAGACGAGCAGCATCAGGTAGGGGAAGGCGAGGTTGTCCGTCAGCCGCGCCGTCAGGGCATGGCCTTCGAGATGGTTGATCGCAAAAAGCGGCTTGCCGGATGCACGCGCGATCGCCTTGCCCGTCATCAGCCCGACGATCAGGCCGCCGATGAGCCCCGGCCCGCTCGTCGCCGCGATGGCATCGACATCCGAAAGCGACATTTTGGCGCGCGAAAGAGCTTCCAAAATCAGGCTGTCGAGCGCCTCGACATGGGCGCGGGCCGCGATCTCCGGCACCACGCCGCCAAAGGCGCTGTGCTCGTCCATCTGGCTGAGCACGACCTCGCCCAGGATCGTGCCATGCCCGTCCGCATCCCTTGAGACGACCGCGGCTGCGGTCTCGTCGCAGCTCGTTTCGATGCCAAGGACGGTGAGGGTGGGCGACATGGTGCACGCTGGTTGATTGCGATGGGCGCGAAACCCGTTTACGAGAACTCCCGGTAACAACGGAACAGGGCGGATGCAAACAAAACCTTTCAGGATCGGGACGCGCGGCAGCCCTCTGGCGCTGGCCCAGGCGCACGAGACGCGCGCACGCCTGATGGCCGCGCATGGCCTGCCTGAAGAGATGTTCGAGATCGTCGTCCTGTCCACCAAGGGCGACCGGATCACCGACCGGTCCCTGTCGGAAATCGGCGGCAAGGGCCTGTTCACCGAGGAGATCGAGGCACAGCTTTCCTCCGGCGATCTCGACTTCGCCGTTCATTCCTCCAAGGACATGTCGACCCGCCTGCCGGATGGCCTGCACCTCTCTGCCTTCCTGCCGCGCGAGGACGTGCGCGACGCCTTCATCGGCCGCACGGCGCCGACCCTGCTCGGCCTGCCGCAGGGCGCCGTCGTCGGCTCCGCCTCGCTGCGCCGGCAGGCGCTCATCCGGCGGCTGCGGCCGGACATTTCCGTCATCACCTTCCGCGGCCTCGTCGATACGCGGCTGAGGAAGCTGGCCGAAGGTCAGGCGGATGCGACGCTGCTTGCCTTTGCCGGGCTGAAGCGTCTCGGCAAGGAGACCGTCCCGACCGAACTGCTCGACCCCGAGACCTTTCCGCCCGCGCCGGCGCAGGGCGCGATCTGCATCGAAAGCCGGATCGGCGACCGCAGGATAGACGACCTGCTTGCCGCCATCGATCACCGGCCGACGCATGAAGCTGTTGCCTGCGAACGCGCCTTTCTGGCCGTGCTCGACGGCTCCTGTCGCACCCCGATCGCGGGTTATGCGGTGAGCGACGGACTGCATCTTCGTTTCCATGGCATGATCCTGACGCCTGACGGCACTGAGGCGCATGCGGTCGATGTGGAGGGGCCTGCCGCGAAGGCGGCCGCGCTCGGCATGCAGGCCGGCGAAACGGTGCGCGGCAAGGCCGGTACGGCGTTTTTCGAAGGCTGGGGCTGACATGCGGGTCCTCGTGATACGGCCACAGCCCTCCGCCAGCCGCACCGCGAGACATCTCGCCGACCTCGGCCACGAGCCCGTCCTCCTGCCGCTCGCGGCGCCGCAGCACGATCCCGAGGCGGTTCGTGCCGCGCTTTCCAGACGCCATTCGGCGATCGCCATCACCAGCGGCGAAGCTGCCCGCGTCATTGCCGACCTCGGCGGGGACCTCGACCGGCATCTGTTGACCACCGTCTTCGCGGTCGGCCGGGCCTCGGCGCGCGCCATGCTGGATTCCGGTTTTCGCACCGTGCTGACGCCGGAAGGCGACGGCCGCGACCTCGCCGACCTCATCATCGGCCACTGTCGCGACTACGGTACCCCGCCCGATCCGCTGCTTTATCTCGCGGGACGACCACGCGCACCACAGTTCGAGGCGCGGCTGACGGAAGCGGCAATCGCGCATGAGACGGTGGATTGCTACCGGATGGAGCCGGTCCGGCCGCCGCGCGCGGAGTTGAAGGCGGTCATCATCGACAATCCGCCGGATGCGATCGTCTTCTATTCGCGGGAATCGGCCGTGCGCTTCTTCGAACTGCCGGCGGTCGAGGAAAGCCAGGACGTGCTGGCACAGACGCTCTTTCTCTGCATGAGCGCAAATGTCGCGGCGGCGGTGCCGGAACGCTTCGCCCCATCCGTCGTTGTTTCCGCCAGGCCCGACGAAGAGAGCCTGCTCGATCTTCTCTGAAAGAGCAAAATGCGTCGAGGGGCTTTCCCTACCCCACTTCCCTGACTAGGTTTGTTGCATCGCATTCGACACTGAGGAGGTCGCCTTGGACCCGGAAAACCCGTCTCGCCGAAAGAAGACCGGCGCAGAACCCAAGACCATCGATCTCGAGGCTGTTCCCGCCAGCGCCGGCAACGAAGCCGTCGTGGAGGATTCCCCCGTGTCCGAGGATGCCGTCGAGGCAACTCCGGCAGAAGGTGAGGCGCCCCTGGGGCCCGAGGCGACAGAATACGGCACCGAGGCCGCCAGCGACCCGGACACGACAGCGAGCAGCGACTCGGGGCCGGAGGCGACGTCCGAAAGCAGCTATGCCCCGCCGCCGGTGACGCCGACAGCCCGCACAAGCAACTCCGGCACCATTGCGGCAGCCATTCTTGGCGGCCTGATCGCGCTCGCCGGTGCCGGTGCGCTGCAGTATGGCGGTCTTCTGCCGGCGCTCGGTCCTTCGACATCAGACAC
>CAMPIK010000501.1 GCA_946886325.1 uncultured Shinella sp. | reverse complement strand
CCGTCATGCAGCACGAATTTCTCGCGGCCGGCGGCGGATGCGCGGAGCTTCTTGTAGAGCTCCATCGTCTGCCAGCGGGCAACCGTCTCCGGCTCCTTCTGCGGCAGGCCGGCGCGCATCGGGAAATCCGTCTTCGGCAGATAGAGGGTGGAAGAATAGTCAACTTTTTCAACGGCGTCGGTCATGGCTGTGGCTATCGTCTCTGGGCGCGTTTCGCCGCGCATGCGAACGGGATGTGTTCAAGGGATATCGGAGGGCGCCGTCTGGAAGCGCCGAAAACCCGGACCTTCCGGCAGCGTCAACGCGCGCGGAAAGCCGGGCCAATAATTCGCTGATCTATCATCAATCGACGATATCGGGTCATGGTGGCGCGTTGTTTAAGCCGTTTTCCGGCGAAAAGGAAGGGGCTTGCCCCGTCTCCGGCAGGATCGCCCGGCTCAGGCGGCGGGCTTGTCCTGCATCACGGCGCGCAGGGCATCGTTGATGCGATCCTGCCAGCCCGGCCCGCCCTCCTGGAAGTAGGCGATCACGGCGCTGTCGAGCTTGAGCGACACGAGTTCCCTGCTCTCCGGCAGGCCGCGCCTCTCGACGGCCGGCGCCACCGGCTTCTTCGCCGGACTGAACAGGGCTTCCGCCGCATCCCTCGGATTGACGGGTCGGCGCGGTGTGCTTGCCATTGGTCTTTTCATCCCTGCTGGATTTCGTTTGTCGCACGGTCGAACCCGTTACGGCCCTGCCGGCACCTGACGGACAATCCCGAGTCGCGTCAAGCGGGCACGGGTTCAGAACGCGATTTGCGTGTCGATAACCCCGAGCGGCCCGACGCCAGCCAGCAGCGCGCGTGCCTCCTCCTCGTCGCGTTTCATCTGCACGACCAGCGCGTCCAGTCCGTCGAATTTCAGTTCGTCGCGGAGATGCCCGAAGAAGGAGACGGCGCAGGTTTCGCCGTAGAGGTCGCCGGAAAAATCGAAGAGGAAGGTTTCGAGCAGCGGCGCGCCGTCGCTGTCGACGGTCGGGCGCCTGCCAAAGCTGGCGACGCCGTCGTGCAGTGAACCGTCGGCGCGGCGGAAGCGCACGGCGTAGATGCCGTTTCGGAGCGACACTTCCGGCGGAAGCTGCATGTTGGCGGTCGGGTAGCCAAGTGTGCGGCCGAGCTTCTTGCCGCCGATCACCTCGGCCTCGACGGTGTAGCGATAGCCGAGCTGCGCGGCGGCCTCGACGACCGCGCCCTCCGAGAGCAGCGAGCGGATGAAGCTCGACGAGATGACCGACGCGTTCTCGTCGCGGAAGGCATCGACCAGCGTCACGCCGAAGCCGTTTTCCTCGCCGGCCGCCATCAGGAAGGCCGGGCCGCCCTCCCTTCCCTTGCCGAAGTGGAAGTCGAAGCCGGTGACGATATGGGCGGCGTGCAGCCACTCCATCAGCGTCGTGTTTATGAAATCACTCGCCGATGTCTCGGAAAAGGAGCGGTCGAAGGGATATTCGATGACGGCGTTGAAGCCCATGCCTTCGAGGATGCGCGCCTTCAGCGGCGCCGGCGTCAGGCGGAAGACGGGGCTTTCGGGGCGGAAGACGGTGCGCGGATGCGGCTCGAAGGTGAGCACCAGGGCCGGCACGTTCATGCCGCTGGCGATCTCCAGCGCCCGCGTCAGCACCGACTGGTGGCCGCGATGCACGCCGTCGAAATTGCCGATGGCGACGACGCCGCCGCAAAGCTCGGCGGGCAGTCTCTGCTTGGTCTCGTTGCGGTGAAACACGGTCATGGTCTGGCGGTCCGTCGCATCACTTCAGCCGGGGCATCCACCACTTCGGGGTGGCGCCTTCGCGCTCGAGAAAGGCGGCAAGCTTCGCCTCGTCGGTTTTGCCGCCCTCGACATACTCCGCCGCATGGATGCCGCCGGAAATGTAGAGCACGTCGAGGCCGAAGGCTTCGGCGCCGCGCACATCTGTCGGCATGCCGTCGCCAATGGCGATGACGCGCCTGCCGTTGAAATCGCCGCGCACATCGCGCGCTTCGGCCAGCGTCTTCTCGTAGATCGGCCGATGCGGCTTGCCGGCAATCAGCGTCGTGCCGCCGAGCGTGTCGTAAAGTGCGGCCAGCGCGCCGGCACAGGGGATGAGGCGATGGCCGCGCTCGACAACGAGATCGGGATTGGCGCAGATGAAGGGGAGATGCCGGGCCGCAAGCGCTTCCAGTTCGGCATGATAGTCCTCGACCGTCTCGACCTCGTCCTCGCGCAAACCGGCGCAGACGACGATGCCCGCCTCGTCCAGGCCGACCTCTTCGACGCCGAGCCCGTCGAGCAGCGGCCGGTCCTTGTCGGCGCCGATGAAATAGACCTTTTCGGGACCGGACGAAATCAGCGCGCGGGTCACGTCGCCGGATGTGACGATCCGGTCGTAGGACTCGTCGAGCACGCCGAGACCGCGGATCTGCACCTTCACGCCCGGAAAGGGACGCGGCGAATTGGTGATCAGCACCACCGTCAGGCCGGCGGCGCGGGCTTCGGCCAGCGCTTCGGAGGCAAAGGCGAAGGCTTCGACGCCATTGTGCAGCACGCCCCAGACATCGCAGAGCACCACGTCATACTGCGCGGTGATCTCGCGGAAGGAATGGATGCGTTCGGCCATGCGGAAACCCTGAGAGACGAAGAAGCCCGGCTGACATCGCAAAGCCTTGGGCAGAATACAAGCCTCGGCGGTGAAAATTGCTTGGCCGCAGGGACCTGTCGGCAACGGGGATTCCAGACGACGTCCGCGCCAGGTCGAACCGCACGTCTCGCTATTACCACGGACCCGCGCCTTTCCGTCGATGATAGGTCAGCGCCGCGTGCAGGCAGAGTTTCAGCGGTTCGCGCGGCAGAGCCCCCGAGGCGGGCACGATGAGGGCGCGATTGCCCTCGAATG
>CAMPIK010000500.1 GCA_946886325.1 uncultured Shinella sp. | reverse complement strand
GGGATCGAGGTGACGACGCTGGCCGTTGCCATGTTCGCGATCGGCGAGACGCTCTACGTCGCCTGTCAGGGCGACCGCATCCCCGACAAGGTGGAGGCGGTCAAGGGATCGGTCTGGATGAGCGCCAGCGACTGGTCGCGGTCCTGGAAACCGTGGCTGCGCGGCACCTTCATCGGCTTCCCGATCGGCGCCATGCCGGCCGGCGGCGCCGATATCGCGAGCTTCCTGTCCTATTCGACGGAAAAGCAGTTCTCCAAGCACAAGGACGAGTTCGGCCACGGCGCCATCGAGGGTGTCGCCGGCCCGGAGGCCGCGAACAACGCGTCCGCCGCCGGCACGCTGGTGCCGCTCCTGTCGCTCGGCCTGCCGACGACGGCGACGGCCGCGATCATGCTCGCCGGCTTCCAGCAATACGGGCTCCAGCCTGGCCCGCTCCTGTTTGCGACCAACCCGCAGCTCGTCTGGGGCCTGATCGCCAGCCTGCTCATCGCCAATTTCATGCTGCTGGTGCTGAACCTGCCGCTGATCGGCCTCTGGGTGAAGCTGCTGACGATCCCGAAGCCCTGGCTCTATGCCGGCATCCTGCTCTTTGCGACGCTCGGCACGATCGGCGCCAACCCGTCGGTCTTCGAGCTTGGCATGCTGCTGGTCTTCGGCCTGCTCGGCTTTGCCATGCGCATCTTCGGCTATCCGATCGCGCCTGTCGTCGTCGGCCTGATCCTCGGGCCGATGGCCGAGCAGCAGCTTCGTCGGGCGCTGGCGATCAGCCAGGGCGACGTGACGTCGCTCTTCCTGTCGCCGATCGCCGCCGTGCTCTTCGTGCTCGCAATCCTGGCCGTCGTCGTGCCGCTCATCCTGCGCGCCCGCGGACGCGGAGAGGTTCTCTCCCAGTTTGCGGCGAACGAAGACTGAAAACCTTTAGAACTGGATAACAGGTAGGCCGGAATCGCCCGATTCCGGCCTGCGCCTGTTGCATGGCTGGGGTGAGTTTCCGTGTCTTGTTCTCAAGGCACAAAACCATCATCTTCTCCCTCGTAAGCAAACGAGAAAGAGAGAAAGACGATGTCCACCCTCCGCAATTCCTTCGCCCAGGGCTTCTTCGGCCGGGCCTTCGCCGTTCTGAGCGCTGCCAACGCAGCCGCCGCGGCAATGGAAGGGCACCGCCGCCCGAGGGATCGCGACCTGAAGACGCTCGGTATCAACCCGGCTGACTTCCCGCGCTTCTGACGCGACGACAAGAATTCCAGACCGAAAAGGCCCGCCGATCGCAAGATCGGCGGGCCTTCTGTATTTCTGGCGGAGTGCGCTGCTGCCTGCAGGCCGGCCACCCTTTGTCGGGCGACCGGCCTGATGGACCGATCAGATAGACTCGGTCACCCGTTCCGGCTCGTGCAGCGGCGCATTCTCGCGCTCCTTGCGATTGTAGCGGATCGAGGACCAGAGCGAGATGCCGATGAGGCCCGCGCCGCCGAGGCCGGTGATGACTTCCGGAATATGCGTCAGCGTCTGGCAATACATGATCACCGAGAGGATCAGGATCGCGTAGAAGGCGCCGTGTTCCAGGTAGCGGTATTCGGCGAGCGTGCCCTTGTCGACGAGCATGATCGTCATCGAACGCACATACATGGCGCCGATGCCGAGGCCGATGGCGATGATGAAGAGGTTCTGCGTCAGCGCAAAGGCGCCGATGACGCCGTCGAAGGAGAAGCTCGCATCCAGCACCTCGAGATAGATGAAGGCGCCGAGACCACCCTTGGCGGCCGCACTCATCGACTGTTCGGAGGCATCGAGCAACCCGCCGATCACCTCGACGGCGAGGAAGGTCAGGAGGCCGTAGATGGCCGAATAGACGAAGGCGTTCGCCTCTTCACCCTCGAGCAGGTTCGAAAAGAGCAGGATGAGCACCAGCACGAAGGCGATCTCGATGCCCTTGATCGTCGCGAAGCGCGCCATGTGCTTCTCGATGAAGGAAATCCAGTGCACGTCCTTCTCGTGGTTGAAGAAGTAGGTGAGGCCGACCATCATCAGGAAGGTACCGCCGAAGGCGGCGATCGGCAGATGCGCCTCGTGCATGATGCGCGCATATTCCTCGGGCTGGCGCGCGGCCAGGATGACCGCCTCGATCGGGCCGATATTGGCGGCGATGACGACGATCAGCAGCGGGAAGATGATGCGCATGCCGAAGACGGCGATGAGGATGCCCCAGGTCAGGAAGCGATGTTGCCAGACCGGCGTCATGTCCTTGAGCTTGTTGGCATTGACGATCGCGTTGTCGAAGGACAGCGATATCTCGAGCACCGCGAGAACGGCGCAGATGAAGAAGATCGTCGCCATGCCGGACAACGTTCCGGTCGATTGCCAGCCGAGCCAGGCGCCGAGCACGAGGCCGGCGAGCGTGACGATATAGGCCCAGGTGAAATAGCTGTTCGCGGATTTGGTGACGGGAGCGCTCATGGGCGCACCGCCTTGCCGCGGAACGCGCGCATCAGGTCGGTGGACAGGTCGGAAAAGCGCATACCGGAAAGGGCATGCGGGTCAGGCATGGTCAGGATTATCATGGTCAAAGAATCCGCCGGCTCATAATTGCTGGCGGTACCGACATCACGAGAGCGCCGTAAAACTCTCGCCAGAGGGGCCCGGCACCAAAGTTCACCCGCGGCCGGCGATGTCTGGAGGCCGCGGAGCGCATTCGTTCTCTCCGAAGTTTAGCCTTTCGTCAAGAGCCGCGGGCATCGCCAACTCTGCGTAACCCGCAACGGGCGCCGATTTTTCCGGCAACTGGCGGGCTGCCCGTACACTTCTGCCCGCCCTCTGCCTATATTCGCCCACAGTCCATGTGATTTGCAGACAGGAAATCTCCTTCATGAGCGAAGCCCCGAGCATCAACCCCGCCCTCGTCGACTGGAATGGC
>CAMPIK010000499.1 GCA_946886325.1 uncultured Shinella sp. | reverse complement strand
AGCGCGGGCACCTCTTCGACGATCGAGGCTGCTGCGTTCTCGGTGGTGTCGTCAGTGAGGACGGCGACCTCGACGGCCCGGTCGTCCGGTGTGACGGTTACGCTTTCTGCTCCGGCTTCGGTCGCGGTTTCCGGAAGTGCGACATCTGCATCGGTAACAGGGATGCCTGCCTCAGGCGTCACGTCGGCCTTCTTCGCCTCGGCGACGTCGACTGTTTCCGCTGCTGCCTTGGTCTGGCGAAGCTGTTCCAGCTTCTGCCGCGCGGCGGAGGCGAAGACGCAGGTCGGGAATTTCAGGATATGCTCCTCGAACAGCCCTGCATCGCCAAGTTCGCTGGCCGCTTCGTAATGGGCGCGCGCATCGCCGCACGGATCGAGGGCGATCACGTCGGGCTTTGCGATCTCGACCGGGGGCTTCAGATAGATGTTGGTGCCGGGCAGGCGGCCATACTCATAGGGCGTCTGCCGCCCGTTCGTGCGTTCCTGCACCTCGTCTGCGACCTTTCGGAAGAGCAGGTTGAGTTCGAGACCGGGCTCCTCGATATGGCGAAGCAGCGCATCCGTGTAGGGGCTGTGGTCTCCGGCCCCGTCCTCGGCCACCGTTCCGGCGGCGGCGGCATAGCTGACGAGGACGCCGGGGGCCGCTTCGACGCGCGCCAGTCCGCGGCCGATCGATCGGGTTGCAAGCTGTCGCGTCATCGTGCGCATGAACGGATTGTCGCGGCACGCATCGAGCAGCACGATCTTCAGGCCGCGCGCGCTTTCGACGGCCGCCAGCACATTGTCGAGCGAGACCGTCTCGAACTTAACCCGAAGGTCCGCCTTGAGGCTGGCATCTGTGGGGATCAGATAGTTCTGCCCGTTCAGTTCCATGCCGTGGCCGGCATAGTAGACGAGGGCCATGTCCGCCCCGAGCGCCTGTTCGCTGAAATCGGCAAGCTCCCGCTCGAATTCCGCCTTGGAGAGGTTCTTGCGCAACGTCACGGCGAAATCCAGCCGCGAAAGGGCCGCGGCAATCGCATCCGCATCCGAACTCGGATTGGGCAGGATCGAAACGTGCTGATAGGCGGAATTGCCCACAACGAAGGCTACGCGCCCCGCGGCATGCGCATGGGCGGCCATGACGATCAACGCCGCTGCCAAAGCGGCCGCGGCCAGCAGTCTGTTGATGGCAATCATGCCTGGCCCGAACCCTTTTTGCCTGACGCTAGGTTCGCCCAGTCCGCGCCAGCAATCAAGCCGTTTCGCGAGATTTCGTGCCAGCGCGTTGCGCGGAATCGCGTCGCCATTGACATAGGACGCAAGGAACATATAGTGAACATATATGAAGAAATCACTCTCTGAACGGCTGGCGATCCTGTCGGACGCCGCGAAATACGATGCATCGTGCTCTTCGAGCGGGACGGAGAAGCGGGATTCGGCGCGCTCCGGCGGCCTCGGTTCGACGGAGGGGTCGGGTATCTGCCACGCCTATGCGCCGGATGGCCGCTGCATTTCGCTGTTGAAGATCCTGCTCACCAATTTCTGCGTCTACGATTGTGCCTATTGCATCAACCGGTCGTCCAGCAATGTCGAGCGGGCGCGTTTCACGGCGGAGGAGGTCGTCTGGCTGACGCTGGAATTCTATCGGCGCAACTATATCGAGGGCCTCTTTCTGTCGTCCGGCATCATCCGCTCCTCGGACTATACGATGGGCGAGATGGTGCGGGTCGTTCGCGATCTCAGGGTGAAACACGGCTTTCGCGGCTACATCCATTTGAAGAGCATTCCGGAGGCCTCGGCTGATCTGATCGAGGAGGCGGGGCTCTATGCCGACCGATTGTCGATCAATATCGAACTGCCGACCGACAGCGGGATCTCGCGCTTCGCGCCCGAGAAGCGGCCGCAGAACATCCGCCGCGCCATGGGCGATCTGCGATTGAAGATCGAGGCGGCCTCCGAACCGACGCTGCAGTCGAAGCGGCGCAAGCGTTTCGTGCCGGGCGGCCAGAGCACGCAGATGATCGTCGGGGCGGACGGGGCCAATGATGCGACGATCCTCGGGACCAGCGCCCGGCTCTACGGCAGCTACGGATTGAAGCGCGTCTACTATTCCGCCTTCAGCCCTATCCCCGATTCATCGGTGTCCCTGCCGCTCGTCAAGCCGCCGCTGGTGCGCGAGCACCGGCTCTACCAGGCCGACTGGCTCTACCGCTTCTATGGCTTCGGCGTCGACGAAATCACGGCGGGCAATGCGGACGGGATGCTGGATCTCGATCTCGATCCCAAGCTCGCCTGGGCGCTTGCCCATCGCGATACCTTTCCCGTCGATGTCAATGCGGCGGAGAGGGAGCGGTTGTTGCGCGTGCCGGGCTTCGGCACGAAGACCGTCAAGGCGATCCTGTCCTCGCGTCGCTTCCGGCGGCTGCGGCTCGAGGATATCGGCCGTCTCGGCGCTTCGGTGCGAAAGGTTCAGGCGTTCATCGTCGCGGACGGCTGGTCGCCGCGGCGGCTGGTGGATCGGCCGGACCTCCGGTCGATGTTTGCACCCCAGCCGGAGCAGTTGCGGCTCCTGTGATGCACGTGGTGACGCTGAAGGGAACGGGCCATATCGGGGAGTGGCGCCAGGCCGCGCGGTCGCTCGTGCGGCGGGCCGTCCCGCCGGAGGCCATCGAATGGCGAACGGTAGCGGCTGACGGGGAACTCTTCGCGGGCACGCCGGCTTTGCCGCCTGATGGCAGCGAAGAAGCGAGCGGCCCTGCCGTCCCGCCTGCCTTTATCACCTATGCCGAGGCGGTCGTCTGCCACAGCGATCCCGGACGTTTTGCCTTGCTCTATCGCCTGCTTTGGCGGCATCTGGGCGACCGCAACCTGCTTTCGATCGCGGCCGATCCCGATGTCTGCGCCCTGAAGCGGCTGGAAAAATCCGTTCGGCGCGACA
>CAMPIK010000498.1 GCA_946886325.1 uncultured Shinella sp. | reverse complement strand
AGGATGACGGTTTGCGGGGGGTGCGCTTTAACCGATCCGTTGCGCCTTCAGTGCCTTCACATAGGCTTCCCGCGCCGTGTTCACCGTCTCACGCGGGCTCACCTCCGGCACTGCGACGTCCCACCAGTGGCCGCCGGCATCCGTTGTGATCAGCGGGTCGGTGTCGATGACGATGACGGAGGTGCGGTCGTTGCCCTTGCTCTGCTGGATGGCGGTTTCCAGGTCGGCGATGGAGGAGACCTTCACCGCGACCGCGCCCATGCTTTCGGCATGCGCCCGGAAGTCGATATCCGGCATCATCTCGATGTCGGCATCCTTCAGCAGATTGTTGAAGTTCGCGCCGCCGGTCGCCATCTGCAGCCGGTTGATGCAGCCATAGCCGCGGTTGTCGAGCACGACGATGGTGAGCTTCTTGCCGAGCATGATGGAGGTCGAAAGCTCGGAATTCATCATCATGTAGGAGCCGTCGCCGACCATGACGATGACGTCGGCCTCCGGCCGGGCCATCTTGATGCCGAGGCCGCCGGCGATCTCGTAGCCCATGCAGGAAAAGCCGTATTCCATGTGGTAGCTGCCGGGCTTCTCAGCCTGCCAGAGCTTGTGCAACTCGCCGGGAAGGCCGCCCGACGCATTGACGAGGATCGAGTTCTCGCCGCCGATCGCCCGCTGTACCGCGCCAATCACCTGCGCGTCGGAGGGAAGGGCGGCATTCGTCGCCGCCGTCGCCTTGTCGGCGGCCACCATCCATTCGGCCTTGCGGCTCTTCGCCGCCTGTTCGACGGCGGCCGGCGCCTTCCAGCCGCCGAGCGCCTCGGACAGCAGCGTCAGCCCCTCGCGCGCATCGCAGACGAGCGGCAGCGCGTCATGCTTGGCGGCATCGAAGGGTGCCGTGTTGAGGCCGACGAAGGTCAGCGCCTCGTTTTTGAAGAGCGCCCAGGAGCCGGTGGTGAAATCCTGCATGCGGGTGCCGACGGCGATGATGACGTCGGCCTCCTCGGCGAAAGCATTGGCGGCCGATGTGCCGGTCACGCCGATCGAGCCCATCGAGAGCGCATGGTCGTCGGGGATCGCCGACTTGCCGGCCTGGGTCATGGCGACCGGAATGCCGTGCATGCCGGCAAAGGCCTTCAGTTCCGCCGTCGCCTGCGAATAGAGCACGCCGCCGCCGGCGATGATCAGCGGTTTTTGCGCGTGGCGGATCGCCTCGATCGCGGCGGCCAGTTCGTCGGCATCGGGGCGAGGGCGGCGCTGTTTCCAGACCTTTTCGGCAAACAGGCTTTCCGGATAGTCATAGGCTTCCGCCTGCACGTCCTGGCAGAGCGACAGCGTCACCGGGCCGCAATCGACCGGATCGGTCAGCACCTGCATGGTGCGTTTCAGCGCCGGGATGATCTGTTCCGGCCGGGTGATGCGGTCGAAATAGCGCGACACGCAGCGGAACGCGTCGTTGACCGAGGCCGTGCCGTCGCCGAAATCCTCAATCTGCTGGAGGACGGGGTCCGGAATGCGGTTGGCGAAGATGTCGCCGGGGAGGAACAGTACAGGGAGGCGATTGACATGGGCGACGCCGGCGGCGGTCACCATGTTGAGCGCGCCGGGACCGATCGAGGTCGTGCAGGCCATGAAGCGGCTGCGGAAGCTTGCCTTGGCATAGGCGACCGCCGCATGCGCCATGCCCTGTTCGTTGTGGGCGCGGTAGGTCGGCAGTTCGCCTCTCACCTGATAGAGCGCCTCGCCCATGCCGGCGACGTTGCCGTGGCCGAAGATCGCCCAGACGCCGCCGAAGATCGGCACCTTCGCGCCGTCGACGATCGTCATCTGAGCCTTGAGGAAATGCACGACGGCCTGTGCCATCGTCAGCCGGATCGTCTTTGCCATCGGGTCCTCCCGGAAACCTTGTTGTCTCGTTCGTCCGCCCCTGAAAGGGCGGGCATTGCATCGGGCGTCGGTCCCCTCATCCGGCCCTTCGGGCCACCTTCTCCCCGAGGGGAGAAGAGGGAGAATGCCGCAGCCTCTCCGTCCTCCTCTCCCCTCGGGGAGAGGTCCGCCGAGCGCAGCGGAGGCGGGGTGAGGGGGTGCCCAACCCCAAAACCTGTCAGACGGGTCTTTGTTACGTCAGCCCGCGCGTCCTCAGCCACGCGTCGGTCAGTTCCCTGAAACGCGCCGCCATGTCGGCGACGGCCTCCTCGTCGGATATCTTCCCCGCCATCCAGGCGCGCGCCGCTTCCACGAAGATCGTGCGACCGACGGCGAAACCCTTGACGGCGGGTGCCACCTTGGTCGCCTCGAAGGCCTTCACCAGATCCTCCGTCGGCGCCTCGAGACCGAGCAGAACGATGCCGCGGCAATAGGGATCGTTCTTTGCGATCACCGCCTCGATGTTCCGCCAGGCGCCGCTTGACGCCTGCGGCTCGAGCTTCCACCAGTCGGGCCGGATGCCGAGATCGTAGAGCTCCTGCAGCGCCGTGGATACCGTATCATCCCCAAGCGGCCCGTTTTTGCCGGCGATGATCTCGATCAGCAGTTCCCGCCCGACGCGGCGTGCCGCCTCGAAGAGCGTGCGCAGCTTCTCCTGCTGCTCCTGCTTCAGCGCCGCCGGATCATCAGGATGATAGAAGCACAGGCATTTGATGCAATGGTCGACCGGCCATTCGACGAGCTGCGAGCCGATGTCCTGGCTGAACTCGAAGCGCAGCGGCTTGGAGCCGGGCAGTTCGACCGGGCGGCCGAGCCAGGAGAAATTCTGCGTCGCGGCGTCGAAGAAGGCGTCGCGGCCGAAGCGCTCGTCGATCAGCATGCCATAGCCCGGCCGGCCGTCGGCGACGCGGGCCGCGGCCTGGACCCTGAGGCCGATGATCATTAGCGTTAGGATTGCAGGAACATGAAGCTGATCATCACCAGACTCATATAGAAATCTCAGTGCG
>CAMPIK010000497.1 GCA_946886325.1 uncultured Shinella sp. | reverse complement strand
GTCAGATTTTCATTCTGAAAAGAGGGGTTCGACTCCCCTAGGGCGTGCCACTTCTCCGATCGAATCCGATGCCATTGCGGCCCACCTTGCGGCGGCCGGGTGCGATGTCTATATTCGGGTCTGCTCAGGCGCCCATCGTCTAGCGGTCAGGACGCCGCCCTCTCACGGCGGTAACACGGGTTCGATTCCCGTTGGGCGTACCATTCCCCTTCCCGTTCCGTCCTTCCGGCAGCCATGGCGCATCGCGATGCGGCGCTTCCGCATTTTTCGGATGCGCCGGAGGGCAAGCCGTGCAAGATAGGCATCCATGCCGGATCTCCCGGCCGCGCCACGGGCGACGTCCAGGGCGCGCAAACTGCGGCAGCAACCCGGACGGCAGGATGACACGCATTTTCAACTCGCTCTCCTTCGTCGCCTCCCAGGCGCCGGAAGCCCAGCAGGCGCGCGCCGAACTGGTCGGCCTCTACGGCCATGCCGCGCCCGAGAGTGCCGATGTGATCGTGGCGCTCGGCGGCGACGGCTTCATGCTGCAGACGCTGCACACGATGATGAATTCCGGAAAGCTCGTCTACGGCATGAACCGCGGCTCGGTCGGCTTCCTGATGAACCGCTACAGCCCCGACCGGCTGCCGCAGCGGCTGGCCGACGCGGTCGAAAACGCCTTTCATCCGCTGGAGATGCAGACGGAGGACAGCGATGGCAACCGCCGCACGGCGCTTGCGATCAACGAGGTCTATCTCTTCCGGCAATCCTACCAGGCGGCCAAGCTGAAGGTCGCGGTCGACGGCCGGGTGCGGCTCGAAGAACTCATCTGCGACGGGCTGCTGCTCGCGACGCCCGCCGGCTCGACGGCGTACAATCTCTCGGCCCATGGCCCGATCCTGCCGCTCGAAGCCCCCCTGCTCGCGCTGACGCCCGTCAGCCCGTTCCGGCCGCGGCGCTGGCGCGGCGCGCTGCTGCCGAACCGGGTGACGGTCGAGATCGACATTCTGGAGCCCGAGAAGCGCCCGGTAAACGCCGTTGCCGACTATACCGAGGTCAAATCCGTCGCCCGCGTCAGCATCGCCCAGTCCGAGACGCTGACGGCGCGCATCCTGTCGGATCCCGACCATTCCTGGTCGGAACGCATTCTCGCCGAACAATTTGAGTATTGATGCCGCCTCCGATTGACGACAGCGACGGCTGCGCTAGCTTCGCACCACACGGGAGCTTTCGATGATCCGGCCGCTGGCATTCGGCATATTTGTCGCCTTCGCAACACCCTTCGCGTCACTGGCCGAGGAGGGTGAGCCGCCCGTTGCGGCGACGATCACCTTCGTCGTCAGCACCGGCTTCTGGGAAGAGCTGCCGCCCGAAGAGGACGGGGAAGAGGCTGAAGGAACGGAGAAGGCTCCGGAGGGCGCAGAGGCGTCCGCGCCGGCGGCCGCCGCCCGGCGCGGCTACTACAAGCTGATCGCCATGCGCCAGCCGGACGGCACGGCGAAAATCCATCTCCAGCAGATCGAAGCGACGCCCGAGGGTCCGACGATCGTCTCCTCGACGGAACTCGAAGAGTTCACCGCGCTCAAACCCTATGTGACCGACATCCGGCCGGAGAATTCGGCAGGCATCACGACACAGCCGGGCCTGTTCGCCACCGTCTACCTGAAGACCGACCCCGCCATCAGCGAGCCGGACAGCTGGACGGTGCTGATCGACGATCTCGGCGACATCAAGATCGAACGCGCCACGAACTGATCCAGAAATTCGCCCCCGGAATTGAAACGGGCGCCGCAGCGCCCGTTCGATATGCGTCTCGCAATGGAAGACCGCCGGTCAGGCGATATCGTCCACGACCGCATCCGCGCCGCCGTTGACGCGATGGGCAAGGGCCGCCTGCATGAATTCGTCCAGCTCTCCGTCCAGCACGTCAGACGGTGCTGTGCTTTCGACGCCGGTGCGCAGGTCCTTGACGAGCTGGTAGGGCTGCAGCACGTAGGAGCGGATCTGGTGGCCCCAGCCGATCTCGGTCTTGGAGGCCGCTTCGGCGCTTGCCGCTTCTTCCCGCTTCTTCAGCTCCGACTCGTAGAGACGGGCGCGCAGCATGTCCCAGGCCTTGGCGCGGTTCTTGTGCTGCGAGCGTTCCTGCTGGCACTGCACGACGATGCCGGACGGAATGTGCGTGATGCGCACGGCCGAATCGGTCGTGTTGACGTGCTGGCCGCCGGCGCCGGACGAGCGATAGGTGTCGATGCGGCAGTCGCTCTCGTTGATGTCGATCTGGATCGAATCGTCGACAACCGGGTAGACCCAGACCGAGGAGAAGGAGGTGTGGCGCCGCGCATTGCTGTCATAGGGCGAGATGCGAACGAGGCGATGCACGCCCGATTCGGTCTTCAGCCAGCCATAGGCATTGTGGCCCTTGACGAGGATCGTCGCCGACTTGATGCCGGCCTCTTCGCCGTCATGAACCTCGAGCAGTTCGACCTTGTAGCCGGAGCGCTCGGCCCAGCGGGTGTACATGCGCAGAAGCATGTTCGCCCAGTCCTGGCTTTCCGTTCCGCCGGCGCCCGAATGCACTTCGAGATAGCTGTCGTTCGTATCCGCCTCGCCCGAAAGCATGGCCTCGACCTGGCGGCGGTTGGCCTCGGTGCGCAGCGTCTTCAGCGCTTCCTCGGCATCCTTGACGATCGCCGCGTCGCCCTCTTCCTCGCCGAGTTCGATCAGCTCGATATTGTCGCGAAGCTGCTGTTCCAGCGCGCGCAGGCCGTTGATGCCGTCATCGAGCTGCTGGCGCTCGCGCATCAGCTTCTGCGCTTCGGTGGCGTCGTTCCAGAGGTTCGGGTCCTCTGCCTTGTTGTTCAACCAGTCCAGTCGTCTTACCGCCTGATCCCAGTCAAAGATGCCTCCTCAGCAGGCTTATGGCCTGCTTGATTTCGTCGACGA
>CAMPIK010000496.1 GCA_946886325.1 uncultured Shinella sp. | reverse complement strand
CGCCGCCGCCTCTTCGTCGAGGCCGGCCACCTGATCGTCGACATCGCGCGCCGCTACTACGAGCAGGAGGACGAGAGCGTCCTGCCGCGCAACGTCGCCAACAAGCGCGCCTTCGAGAATGCCATGTCGCTCGACATCGCCATGGGCGGCTCGACCAACACGGTCCTGCACATCCTTGCCGCCGCCTATGAGGGCGGCATCGACTTCGACCTCAAGGACATCGACCAGCTCTCACGCAAGGTGCCCTGCCTCTCCAAGGTCGCGCCGGCCAAGCAGGACGTGCACATGGAAGACGTGCACCGCGCCGGCGGCATCATGCGCATCCTCGGCGAACTCGATCGCGGCGGCCTGATCCACCGCGACACGCCGACGGTGCACGCTGAAACGCTGGGTGACGCCATCGACCGCTGGGACATCACCCGCACCAGCAGCGAGACGGTGCGCACCTTCTTCCGCGCGGCCCCCGGCGGCATCCCGACGCAGGTCGCCTTCAGCCAGTCGGCCCGCTGGGACGATCTCGACACCGACGGCGAAAAGGGCGTCATCCGCTCCGTTGAGCACCCGTTCTCCAAGGATGGCGGCCTTGCCGTTCTCTCCGGCAACATCGCGCTCGACGGCTGCATCGTGAAGACCGCCGGCGTCGATGAATCGATCCTGAAATTCTCCGGCCCCGCCGTCGTCTTCGAAAGCCAGGATGCGGCGGTCAAGGGCATCCTCGGCAACGAAGTGAAGGCCGGCGACGTCGTCGTCATCCGCTATGAAGGCCCGAAGGGCGGCCCCGGCATGCAGGAAATGCTCTATCCGACGAGCTACCTGAAATCGAAGGGCCTCGGAAAGGCCTGCGCGCTCGTCACCGACGGCCGCTTCTCGGGCGGCACATCAGGTCTCTCGATCGGCCACGCCTCGCCGGAAGCCGCCCAGGGCGGCGTCATCGGCCTCGTCCGGAGCGGCGATCTCATCGAGATCGACATCCCGAACCGGACGATCAACCTGGCTGTCTCCGAAGACGAGCTCGCTGCCCGCCGCGCCGAGCAGGACAAGCTCGGCTGGAAGCCGGCGGCACCGCGCAAGCGCAACGTCACGACGGCGCTCAAGGCCTATGCCGCCTTCGCCGCCAGCGCCGACAAGGGCGCCGTGCGCATCCTGCCGGAATAATCAACGGCCTGCGCGGGAACGCTTTTCCTGCGCAGGCGACCGATCTGCCTCCCTCCTTTTTTATCATCGTCATCGTCCTGCCTTTGACTTCGGCTAAAAGTGTTGATACCAACATAATATCCGGTGTCGTAAGGTGAGGAGTGCGAGCATGGAAGCGAATCATCCCGTTGTCTCTCGTGAGGAATGGCTGGAGGCCCGCAGGAGCCTTCTTGCAATGGAGAAGGAAGAGACGAAGCTGCGCGACAAGGTGCGCGCGGAGCGTCTGACCCTCCCCTGGGTCGCGGTCGACAAGACCTACACGTTCGAGACGCCAGCCGGCCGCAGGACGCTGGCGGAGCTTTTCGACGGCCGCAGCCAGCTCGTCATCTACCATTTCATGTTCGGCCCTGACTGGGAGGCGGGCTGCCCCGGCTGCTCGTTCCTCGCCGATCATATCGACGGCATGCTGCCGCATCTGAACAACCACGATGTCACGATGGTCTGCGTCTCGCGCGCGCCGCTCGACAAGATCGAGGCCTACCGCAAGCGCATGGGCTGGCAGTTCCCGTGGTATTCGTCCCATGGCAGCGATTTCAATTTCGACTACCACGTCTCCTTCACGAAGGAGGAGCTTGCCAGCGGCAAGGTCATGTACAATTTCCGCGAAACGGACGCGGCCGACGCGCATGACGAGCTTCCGGGCCTGAGCGCCTTCTTCAAGGACGAGACGGGAGCCGTCTATCACACCTATTCCGACTATGCCCGCGGCGGCGAGGAAGTGCTCGGCACGCTGATGATCCTCGACCGCGCGCCGAAGGGCCGCAACGAGACCGGCACGCTGAGTTTCGTCAAGCGCAAGGACGAATATGCAGCGCCTGCGACGCCTTCGTCCTGCTGCGCCTGAACCCGACCCCGATCACAATCAAGAGCGAGGAGCCTCCGATGGCGAAAGCCGGCGAATTCATCTGGTACGAAATGATGACGACGGACATGGACGCGGCCGAGACGTTCTATACGTCGGTCGTCGGCTGGAATGCGGCGGATGCCGGCATGCCGGGTCCGAAATACACGCTGCTGTCGAAAAACGGCGTGAACGTCGCCGGTCTGTCGACGGTCGAGGGCGGCATGCCGCCGGCCTGGCTCGGCCATGTGCTTGTCGAGGACGTGGATGCGACGGCCGACAAGGCCGTGACCCTCGGCGGCAAGATCATCACCGCGCCGCAGGACATTCCCGGCATCGGGCGTTTCGCGGCAATCGCCGATCCCCACGGCGCCGTCATCCTGATCTTCCGCGGCGACGGTGATCCGCCGCCGAGCCTCGGTCCGATGGACGAGGGCAATATCGGCTGGCACGAGCTGATGGCCGGCGATCTCGACGAGGCCTTTGCCTTCTATTCCGCCCTCTTCGGCTGGGTGAAGGACGAGGCGATGGACATGGGCGAGATGGGCATCTACCAGCTCTTCAAGCTCGACGGCGGCGAAGCGGCGATCGGCGGCATGATGACCAAGTCGAAGGACATGCCGGCTCCGCCTTACTGGGGCTATTACGCCAATGTCGATGCCATCGACGCCGCAGTCGAGCGGGTCAAGGCCGGCGGCGGCCAGATCGTCTTCGGGCCGATGGAGGTACCGGGCGGCGCCTGGGCGGCCAATGGCATCGATCCGCAGGGGGCTTTCTTCTCGATCGTTGCGCCGAAACGCTGACCCCTCAGTCGACCCGGCCGCGCTCTGCCAGAAAATCCAGCATGGCGCGGATTCGGGCCGGCATGACGCCGCCCTTTCCGGAAAAGAC
>CAMPIK010000495.1 GCA_946886325.1 uncultured Shinella sp. | reverse complement strand
CGATGGCCTCGGCCTGGCCGCGCTCTTCGGCGCCGATGCCGGGATAGGCGCCGGCCGTATCGATCAGCGTGATCACGGGCAGGCCGAAGCGGTCGGCCATTTCCATGACGCGGATCGCCTTGCGGTAGCCTTCGGGCCGCGCGCTGCCGAAATTATGCTTCAGGCGGGACTTGGTGTCGCTGCCCTTCTCCTGGCCGATGATGGCGACGGGTTCGCCGCGGAAACGGCCGAGACCGGCCTGGATCGCTTCGTCCTCGGCGAACTTGCGGTCGCCGGCAAGCGGCGTGAACTCTTCGAACAACTGTGCGGCATAATCGACGAAATGCGGCCGCTGCGGATGGCGCGCAACCTGCGTCTTCTGCCAGGGCGTCAGCTTCGAATAGATTTCGACCATCGCCTCGCGGGTGCGCACCTCCAGCCGACCGACCTCGTCGGACGTGTCGATGCTCTCGTCTTCCTCCGCAAGCTTGCGCAGTTCGTGGATCTTGCCTTCGAGGTCGGAGATGGGCTTTTCGAAGTCGAGGTAATTGTGCATGAGATGCGTTTCCGATCCTTTGCTCCAACTGGCCCCGAAGCGTCTGGCCGGGACGGGTGGCAGTCTTTTGGCGGTCCTAATCCGGCTTTTTTGCCTGTTTGGCAAGGGGGTGGTGGGTTTGAACGAGCTGGTGCAGCCGCTCTTCCAGCACATGGGTATAGATTTGTGTCGTCGAAATGTCGGAGTGCCCGAGCAATTCCTGGACGGCGCGAAGATCGGCGCCGTTCTGCAGGAGGTGGCTGGCGAAGGCATGGCGAAGGACGTGCGGCGACAGTGTCGCGGCGCGGATGCCGGCCCGGCCGGCAAGCCCCTTGAGGTCGCGCGCGAAGACCTGCCGCGGCAGGTGCCCTTCCTTTCCGACTGACGGAAAGAGAAAGGGGCTGTCGTCGTCCTTGCCCGACGCCTCGCGTTCGGCGGCGAGTGCCGCACCGTAGGCCTGGAGTGCGGCGATCGCGCCGCGCGAAAGGGGCACAAGGCGTTCCTTGTTGCCCTTGCCCCGGATCACGAGGAACCGGCCGTTCTGGGCCAGCACGGAGGCCGGCAGCGAGACCAGTTCGCTGACACGCATGCCCGTCGCATAGAGCGTCTCGATCAGCGCATGCATCCGGCGTGCGGCAAGCACCGCGCCGGGCTCGGCGGCCTCCCGTTCCGCCTGGCCGATGAGGCGGCCGACATCGTCCACGGACATGGTCTTCGGCAGGCTGCGTTCCTTGCGGGGCGCGTCGAGCACGCCCGTCGGATCGTCGCCGCGCAGCCCTTCGCCATAGAGGAACTTGAAAAACTGCCGGAGGGCGGAAAGGCGCCGTGCCTGTGACGTGCCCTTGAAGCCCTGGCGCGCGAGGTGGCCCAGATAGGCGCGCAGGTCGTCGGGTGCGGCTTCCGTCAAACGCACGCCGCGCTGGAGCAGGAAGGAGCGGGCGTCTTCCAGATCGCGCTCGTAGGACTGCAGCGTGTTGACCGCGGCCCCGCGTTCCGCGCTCATCATCTCCAGAAAGGATTCGATGTGAAGACCGGAGAAGTCGCTCATGGCTTCGGGTTGACGCGTTCGGACGGAATACGGATCGTCACCTCCCGCTCGCGCGGCTCGACGAAGGCAACGAGCGCCGCCATCGTGCCGTAGACCAGGCCGACGACAACAGCGCAGAAGAATAGGAACCTGAATAGGGTCGGCATGCAGCTCTCCGTTCGCCGCCTTATATCATGCCCGCCCGTGGTGAAGGCAAGGACAAGCCCGAACCGCTCTTTGCGCCGGGCTTGACGCTTTCCAAGCTTTTGTCGATACCGGGAGGGATAAGGAGCGGGACCGGAAATGGCAGAGTTGATCGAAATGGCGCCGCCCACGCTGCGGGAAAAGGCCCGTGTCGCGCTCGGCGGCCGCAATCTCGTGCTGATCGGGCTGATGGGCGCAGGCAAGTCGGCGATCGGGCGGCTGACGGCGCAGGCGCTCGGCATTCCGTTTATCGATTCCGACCACGAGATCGAGCGCGTCTCGCGCATGTCGATCACCGACCTGTTCGCCGCCTATGGCGAGACCGAGTTCCGGGCGCTCGAAGCGCGGGTCATCAAGCGCCTGCTGAAAAGCGGGCCGCGGGTGATTTCGACCGGCGGCGGTGCCTTCATCAACGAGACCAGCCGCCGCTACATCAAGCGCGGCGGCCTGACGCTCTGGTTGAAGGCCGATCTCGACGTTCTGTGGGAGCGCGTCAACAAGCGCGACAGCCGCCCGCTGCTCAAGACCGAAAATCCGAAGCAGACGCTCGAAAATCTGATGAATGCGCGCTACCCGATCTATGCGGAAGCGGACCTGACGGTTCATTCCCGCGACGTGCGCAAGGACGTGATGGTCGATGAGGTGCTCGCCGCACTTGTCGCCTACAACCCCGAAAAGTGATGATCATGGACACCCAAATCGACCCCGCCGCCCGCCGCAAGGTTCGCGTCGAGCTTGCCGAGCGCGCCTACGATATCCTGATCGGCGGCGGCCTCATTGCAGCCGCAGGCAAGGAAATCGCGAGCCGCCTCAAGGGCAGTAAGCTCGCCGTCGTGACTGACGAGAACGTGGCGCCGCTCTATCTCGACAGGCTGATGGCGGCCCTTGCCGAGAGCGGGCTTTCGGCCGTCGCCCAGATCCTGCCGGCCGGCGAGAAGACGAAGAGCTTCGAGCATCTGATGACCGTCTGCGACGGCGTGCTGGCAGCGCGGATCGAGCGCGGCGATGCGGTGATCGCGCTCGGCGGCGGCGTCATCGGCGATCTCACGGGCTTTGCAGCCGGCATCGTGCGCCGCGGCTCGCGCTTCATCCAGATCCCGACCTCGCTGCTGGCGCAGGTCGATTCCTCCGTCGGCGGCAAGACCGGCATCAACTCGCCGCACGGCAAGAACCTGATCGGCGCCT
>CAMPIK010000494.1 GCA_946886325.1 uncultured Shinella sp. | reverse complement strand
CCGTAATACCGGCAACCGTGTCGCCAGCCGCTACATCGATGCGGAGACCGGCAAGCCCGTCGACGAGGACGACGAGGCGAAAGGTTATCCGAGCGGCGAGGACACCTACGTCATCCTGGAGGACGAGGACCTGGATGCCGTGGCGCTGGAAAGCACCCGCACCATCGATATCGAAGCTTTCGTGCCGCACGCAAGCATCGGCTGGATCTGGTACGACAAGCCGCATTATCTCGTGCCCGACGACAAGGTGGGCGAGGAGGCCTTCGCCGTCATCCGCGACGCCATGGCGGACGCGAAGGTCGTCGGCATCTCCCGTCTCGTCATGTATCGCCGCGAGCGCGCGGTCATGCTGGAGCCGCGCGGCCGCGGCATCATCCTCTGGACGCTGCGCTACGGCGACGAGGTGCGGGATGCGGCGGACTATTTCGGCGATATCGCCGCCGAAAAGCCGGATCGCAAGGCCGCCGCGCTGATGGCGAAGCTCATCGAGGAAAAGACCCGCGACTGGAACCCGGCAATGGCGGACGATCCGGTGCAGGAACGGCTGCTGGAGATCATTGCCGCGAAGAAGAAGGGCAGGGGCCGCAAGCCCGCGCCGAAGGCAGAAAAGCCGGTCGAAACCTCCGGCAACGTCATCAACATCATGGATGCGCTCCGCAAGAGCATTGCCGGCGAGAAGAAGTCCGCCAAATAGGTATCACGCCTTATCCGAGCTTGCCTTTCCCCGGTAGCGGCACTGCAGATGCCGCGAAATCCGCCCAGGGGTCACTCTTCTGCGCATCGAGGCGTGCCGCCGCATTGGTCACGGTAAAGTAGTCCGGCCCCATGTCGGGGCTCAACTCGTCCCAGTGCAGCGGCATCGAGACGGCCGCACCCGGGCGGGCCCGTGTCGAGAAGGGCGCCACCGCCGTCATACCGCGCTGGTTGCGCAGGTAGTCGATCAGGACCTTGCCGCGTCGCTTCGCCTTGCTGATCGTCGAGACGTAGAGATCGGGGCTGTCGGCGGCCATGCGGTCGGCCAGTTGCTTGGTGAAGGCCTTGACGGTCGGCCATGTCGCCTTCGGCGTCAGCGGCGCGACGACGTGCAGGCCCTTGCCGCCCGAGGTCTTGACGAAGGCCGAAAGGCCGGCCTCTTCGAGGCGCCGCCGCGTTTCGCCTGCGGCCTCCAGCACCGCCTCCCACGACGTTCCGTCGCCGGGATCGAGATCCATGATCAGATTGTCGGCCTTTTCCCAATGGGCGATCGTCGAGCCCCAGGGATGGATTTCGAGCACCGATGCCTGCACGAGGGCGATCAGTCCATCGAGGTCGTCGATGGCGATGAACGGTTCTCCGCCCTTGTCCTTGGGGTCGGCAACCAGCCGGATCGCCTTGTGGATGCCTTTCCAGGCATGTTTCTGGAAGAAGGTCGGCCCCTCGATGCCTTCGGGGCAGCGCAGCAGTGCCAGCGGGCGGCCGACGATGAAAGGCGCGATCCGCCGCCAGACGTCGCTATAGTAATCGGCGAGCCCCTCCTTGGTCACGCCGGCATCCGGCCAGTAGATGCGATCGGGATGGGTGAGCTTCACCGTGCGCTTCTCGGTCATCGCCTTTCCTCGCCTTGTGCCCTCCGCCACGACCGTCTCTGCCGGCTTGTCCTCGCGGAGGCCGCGGAAGGATGCATGGCGGAGCTTGTGGTCGCCCGTCCAGCCGCGGAACTCGATTTCGGCCACCAGTTCGGGGCGAACATAGCGCACCTTGCGCCCTTCGTCGGCGGTCAATTCGCCGGAGAAGGGGCTCGTGTCCGCCCGCAATTTCTCCAGCCGGGCGAAAAGGTCCCTGGCGACCGCATGGGAAAAGCCCGTGCCGACGCGGCCGACATGGCTGAGATCGCCCTTGTCGTAGACGCCCAGCACCAGCGAGCCGATGGCGTTGCGCGCGGCCGTGGAAGGCACGTAGCCGCCGATCACCAGTTCCTGGCGATCGACGCATTTCGACTTGACCCATGTCTTTCCGCGCCCGGAGCGATAGGGCGAGGTGCGATCCTTGGAGATGATGCCTTCGAGGCCGAGGCGGCAGGTGTGGCGGAGCACAAGGCCGCCGCTTTCCTCGAAATGCGCGCTGTAGCGCAGCACGTCCTTCGTTTCCGGTCCGATCAGGCGTTCGAGTGCCGCCTTGCGATCGGCCAGCGGCACGCGCTGCAGGTCGTGGCCATCGAGGTAGAGGAGATCGAAGGCGTAGTAGAGAAAACCATCGCTCCTGCCTTCGCTCAGATGCGCCTGCAGGGCGGAAAAATCCGAGGCGCCGCCGGCCCCTTCGACGACCAGTTCTCCATCGATGATGGCGGTGCCGACCGGGAGGGCGGCAAGCGCGGAGGGGACGGTCTTGCCGAATTTCTTCGTCCAGTCGAGGCCCGTGCGCGTCAGGAGTTTGACGCGGCCCGCCTTGACGCGCGCCTGCAGGCGGTAGCCGTCGAATTTGATCTCGTGCAGCCAGCGTTCACCGCTCGGCGGTTTGGCGACGAGCGTTGCAAGCACGGGCTCGACGAAGGCCGGCATGGTCTCCTTCTTCGCTCGTTTCAGCGCGGAAAGGTCGGGCGTTTCCACGACCTTGGTCGCCGAAGCCTTGGCCGTCTTCCGCTTCCCCGCCGCGGACGCTGATTTGCCGGCCGGTCGCTTCTCGATCTTGCCCGTCTTCGACGACCAGCCCGGCGCCTCGTCCTCGACATCGGCGATCACGCGCCCGGTCTTGACCGATTCCGGCCGCTCCTCGAGGATATCGGCATCGCCCTCTTCCCGGGCGAATTCGTCCTCGCCCTTGATCAGCAGCCAGTTTTCCCGCTTCTCGCGCGGCTTGCCCGCCATGCGCACCAGATGCCAGCGGCCGGAGAGTTTTTCGCCTTTGAGTTCGAATTCGAGATGGCCCTTGCGATAGGCCTTTGCAGGATCGCCGATCGGCGTCCAGC
>CAMPIK010000493.1 GCA_946886325.1 uncultured Shinella sp. | reverse complement strand
CCTCGCAGCGTGCCATCGGCGACCATGCCGGCAAGCATGGCGTGACCATCGGGCTTGAGGCGCTGAACCGCTTCGAGTGTTACCTCGTCAACACGATGGACGACCTCGCCGCCCATATCGACGCGATCGGCCACCCGAACATCCGCGCCATGTACGACACGTTCCACAGCAATATCGAGGAGGCCGACCCGATCGGCGCCTTCACCCGCAACCGGGACCGCATCGTGCATGTGCACATCTCCGAGAACGATCGCGGCGTGCCGGGGCGCGGCAACATTCCCTGGGCGGAGACGTTCAAGGCGCTGCGCGAAAACGGCTATGACGGCTGGCTGACCATCGAGGCCTTCGGGCGCGCGCTGAAGGATCTGGCGGCGGCCACCAAGGTCTGGCGCGATTTCTCCGAGACGCCGGAGGCGGTCTACCGCGACGGCTACCGCCATATCCGCGACGGCTGGCAAGCGGCGGCGTGATGGACGCCCCGCCAATCGATCAGTCTGAATATCGGCCCGGCGACCTGCCGACCCTTGCCGCCGCCGGTGCGCTCCGGGTTGACGCCCCCGGTCGAAAGACCCAAACTCCGGTCAAGCGGATGACGGCGCGCCGGGCGCGTCGAAACGGGAGGTCTCATTCGCGGGAGGAACAGATGACGGAATCCATCAGGCTCTTTCGGGGCCCGTTCGGCCATGTTTCGCTTCTGAATGTCGGCGGCAATCTCGTCACGCACGCCCATCCGGAAATCCATATCGTGATCTGGCTCGCGGGCTGTGCCGGCAGCATGACGGTCGGCAACCGGACGCTCACGCCGGAACCGGGCGTCGCGATCGGCATCAATTCCTTCGAGCCGCACAATCACACCTTCGAGGACGGCGAGGACCCCGGCCAGTTCCTGGCCTTCTATATCGACCGGGAATGGCTGCGGGCGCGGCGCGGCATGGCCGCCGGCGCGCTTGCCTTCACCGATCCCGCGATCCCGCTTCCCGGCTGGCTGGTCGACGCGGCGATGACCCTGCCCGAACGGCTTGTCGACGGCGAGGACGAGATGGTCGGCTACGAGGTCGAGCGCCTGATCGACCATGTGATGGATACGGCCGACGCCGGGCGCCCGGCACGCGGCTCGGAGATCGCCCGCAGCGGCCGCGACTTCCGCATCCGCAAGGCGCTGGCGCTGATGGAGGCCAATGTCGGCGAGCGCATCTGCTTCGACCAGGTGGCCCGCTCCGTCGGCCTGTCGCGCCCGCATTTCTTCGCGCTCTTCAAGGAACAGATGAGCGTGACCCCGAATGTCTACTGGAACACGCTCCGGATCGCCGAGGCGATGCGCTGTCTCCAGTCCTCGGACGAATCGATGATCTCGGTCGCCTGCAATCTCGGCTTCTCGTCACAGGGCAATTTCTCGCGCTTCTTCCGCGAACACACCGGCGTGCCCCCGACCGTCTACCGCTCCGCCGCCAATGAAGGCCGCATGGTGCCGTCGCGCCAGCGGGCACGCGGCGAACACTGTCCGGCGCGCCTCACCTCCTGACGCAGGTCCGGCGAAGACCGGATGACGCAAAACGCGACAGATCCGGCACCGGTAGCGAATAAACCACCGCCCGGAACCGTTCCCCGCGCGTGTCTGTCCGAATTCGGCGCGCATCGGAGGCTGCAAGCCGCAGCAATCGACCGCACTCGCCAGCCATATGCGGCCTTCCTGCATCAGAAACCAGCGATTTGCCCGCGTGCGGCGGCAGAAAGACCAGAATGCCCATCGGAAGCTTTGGCGAATTCGTCGTCAACACTACCGCCACGAATGGCAGCTTTTCCCTGCCCTCTATTTCGGCCTTGCCCGACGGGCGACTCTTCATGATGTGGAGATCTGTTGAAACCGGATCTGACGTTCGCGGACGGGTGTTCAACGCTGACGGCACGCCGGCGGGTGACGATTTCCTCGTCAACGAGAACACGTCCGCCAATCAGTTTCCGGCTTCTCTCATGGCTCTGAGCGACGGGCGCTTTCTGGCACTCTACAACCAAAATGTCCTTGGAGAGGCCGATATTCTCGGCCGGATCTTCAATGCCGACGGCAGTGCGGACGGAGGCGAATTCGTGGCAAACACCACGATGGGAGACGCAAACGATGCAAAGGCAACGCTGCTTTCCGACGGCCGTTTCGTCATCGTATACAAATCGGACTACGATATATGGGCACGCTTGTTCAATGCCGACGGAAGTCCGGACGGCGATGACTTCGTGCTCAACAGTGTCACGGTAAACACACAGAGTTTTCCCGACGTGACGGCCTTGTCCGACGGACGCTTCATTGCAACATGGATCTCCGATGACCTTACAGATGACGATAGCGGCCAGGGCATTCGCGCACGCCTGTTCAACGCCGATGGAACGGCCATCGGGGATGATTTTCTCGTCAACACCACGACGAACGGCTTTCAGGGCCTTGTTAAAGCCACCAGTCTTGCAGATGGCGGCTTCGTGCTGACATGGACATCGGGAGATGGCGGAGATGATCCGAGCGACACCAGTATCCGCGCTCGCATATACGACAGCGCAGGCAATGCTGATGGCGACGACTTCCTCGTCAATACCACCACGGCCAGCGACCAATTCCTTTCGCAGGTGACAGGGCTAGCGGACGGGCGCTTCGTGGTCGTCTGGAGTTCTTTTGATTCCGGCACCGAGGCGATCCGCGGCCGCATCTTCAACGCCGACGGCACATCCTCCGGCGAGGACGATTTCCTCATCGGCACCCAGTCTACCGTTCAGGGGAACTCTTCCGTGACGGCTCTCGATGACGGCCGCTTTGTCGTCACCTGGGAGTCGGGCACCTCAAACGTGGAGATCCGTTCCGAGATCTTCGATCCGACGATCTACAAGGGCACGGCCGGCGCCGATGTCTGGCATGGCGGCAGCCTTGCCGACCGGATAACCGGCGGCGCGGACGACGACCTGC
>CAMPIK010000492.1 GCA_946886325.1 uncultured Shinella sp. | reverse complement strand
CCGCTCGGCGGCACCGAGCGGCGCCACGGCCGGTCCGCCGAACGCCGCCTTGTCCGCAGTCTTCTGCTCGAACCAGGCGATGGCCTTGTTGATGGTATCGATGGTCTGCTCGTAGCACGCCTTGGGCGTATCGCCCCAGGTGAAGAGGCCGTGGCTCTCGAGGATCACGCCCTTGGCGGCGGGGTTGTCGAGGCAGAATTTCTCCAGCCACAAGCCGAGCTCGAAGCCCGGCCGCTTCCACGGCAGCCAGCCGATCTCGTCGCCGAAGATCTCCTGGGTCAGGGCTTTGGAGTCCTTTGACGCGGCGATCGCGATGATGGCATCGGGATGCATGTGGTCGACATAAGGATGCGGCACATAGGCGTGGAGCGGCGTGTCGATCGAGGCGGCGCGCGGGTTGAGGTTGAAGGTGCAGTGGGGGAGATAGCCCACCATTTCGTCCTCATGCTCCACGCCGCGATAAAGTCCCTTCAGCGCTTCGAGCTTGTCCATGTAGAGCGTGGCGAAGCCGTCCATCTTGATGGTGCCGACATCGCCGCCCGATCCCTTGACCCAGAGAACCTCTGTCTCACCGCCCCCGAGCGGGTCCTTTTCGATGACCTTCGCGGACGTGTTGCCGCCGCCGTAATTGGTGATGCGCTTGTCGGAGCCGAGCAGGTTGGAGCGATAGAGAAGCCGCTCGGATTCGCTCATCGCGGACGCTTTTGCGTCGTCCCACAGGTTCGCAAGGCGTGCGCCCTGGTGCTTGTCCAGCATCGGTAGTCCTCCCGGTCGTTCTCGTTCGCAGCTCTTCCACTGCGCTTGATGGCGTGCTTTCAAATCTCATGGAAGCGTCGCGCCTGTCAATCATAAACGATCAAATTCGGTCATATTGCACCGCACAATGAAAAATTATGATTGAATGTGATTGACATTGCGCGATGGTGATGGAAGCATTGCAAGCACTGGAGGAGCCATGCACGAGAAGGAAAGACACCGGATCATTCTGTCCGCCGTTCAGGAAAAGCCCGTCGTGACGGTTCCCGAACTGGTGGACCTGACCGACAGTTCCGAGGCGACGATCCGGCGCGACATCGCGGCGCTGCATGTGCAGAAGAAGCTTCGTCGCGTACGCGGCGGCGCCGAGGCTTTGCATCCGCCGCAGTTCGTCGGCTTTGCCGGCCGTCCCTTCCGGGTGAACGAGACGCTGAACACCCGCCAGAAGCAGGCGATCGCCAAGGAGGCCGTGGCGCTCTGCGAGGACGGCGACCCGATCATCATCAATGGCGGCACCACCACCTTCCAGATGGTGCATTTCCTGGCGAACCGCCGCATGCAGGTCTTCACCAACTCGTTCAACATCGCCGAGCACCTGCTGAAGCATTCCAAGAACACGATCATGCTCTCCGGCGGCACGATCTACCGCGAGCAGAACATCATCCTCAGCCCCTTCGACAATGACGTGACGCGCAATTTCTATGCGCGCCGCATGTTCATGGGCGCGCAGGGCCTCGGGCCGCTCGGCCTGATGGAGGCCGATCCGCTGCTGATCCAGGCGGAGCAGAAACTGATCGACCAGGCGGACGAACTCGTCGTGCTGGCCGATTCCACCAAGTTCAAGAAGCGCTCGAGCCTCATTCTCTGCGGGCTGAAGCGCATCACCACGATCATCACGGATTCGGGCATCGAGGACAGGGAAGCCGCGATGCTGGAAGAGGCCGGTGTCAACCTGATCGTCGCAGACGTTCAGGCGGATGCCAAAGGGGAGACTGCACCCGCGTCGGCATGAGGCCGCAGGGTTGATTTCAACGGGAGGAAACGTTCATGAAGATTTTGAAGACATTGCTCGTCACGGCGGCCGTCTCGGTCGCGATGATGGCGACCGCGCATGCCGAAACGAAGAAGATCGCGCTCGTCGTCAAGGCGCTCGGCATCGGCTTCTTCGAGGCCGCCAACAAGGGCGCTCAGGAAGCCGCCAAGGAACTGGGCGACGTCGAGGTGATCTATACCGGCCCGACGACGACGACCGCCGAAGGCCAGATCGAGGTGATCAACTCGCTGATCGCCCAGCGCGTGGATGCGATCGCGGTTTCGGCCAATGACACCGATGCGCTGGTACCGGCGCTGAAGAAGGCCATGGAGCGCGGCATCAAGGTCATTTCGTGGGATTCGGGCGTCGCACCCGAAGGCCGCTCGATGCACCTGAACCCGTCCTCGAGCCCGCTGATCGGCAACATGATCATCAAGCTCGCAGCAGACCAGCTGCCTGAAGGCGGCGATGTCGCCGTTCTCTCGGCCACCGCAACCTCGACCAACCAGAACGTCTGGATCGAGGAAATGAACAAGGTGCTCGGCAACTACAAGGGCATCAACGTCGTCGCGACCGTCTATGGCGACGACCTTGCCGACAAGTCCTATCGCGAGACGCAGGGGCTCATCCAGTCGCATCCGGACCTGAAGGCGATCATCGCGCCGACCTCCGTCGGCATCGTCGCCGCCGCACAGGCCGTCACCGATGCCGGCAAGGTCGGTCAGATCAACGTCACGGGCCTCGGCCTGCCGTCCGAAATGGCCGGTCACGTGAAGTCCGGCGCGTCGAAGTCCTTCGCGATCTGGAACCCGATCGACCTCGGCTATTCCGCAACGATGATCGCCTATGACCTGATCGGCGGCGCGGAAGCCAAGCCCGGCGCCGAGCTGAAGATGGGCCGCATGGGCACCGTCAAGCTCGACGACAACAACGAAGGCGCCATGGCCGACCCCTTCGTCTACGATGCCTCGAACGTCGAGGAATTCGCCAAGATCTTCTGATCTGGCGGGTGTCCTTCTCCTCTAGGGGAGAAGGACAGTCCCCCTCTGCCTGCCGGCATCTCCCCCACAAGGGGGGAGAAGGCAAGTGGCTTGCTCATTGCCTGATCGGGTTGCGAGCGTGCTGCGGGCTAAGCCCCTCCCCCTTGTGGGGAGGGGTTGGGG
>CAMPIK010000491.1 GCA_946886325.1 uncultured Shinella sp. | reverse complement strand
AGTCTGTAGTCATTTCTCGTTCAGGCGGCACATTGACATCGATCTGCTTATTTCAGGGATTTTCAGATGACGACGATCAGCAACTACAGCTCGACCTATACATACAATACATCAGTAAAGTCAAATAAAGAGCAGCTTTATGAAGGAGAGGATGCCGGCAGCGGCACGACCAAGCAGAACGCTCCTGCTAACGTGCAGGCCGACGCAGAAGAAAGCATCTCCTCATCGCTGAACAGCTTCAGGCTTGGCGCACTCGACACGTTCCTCCAGTTCCTGCTCGATTCGATCGGCGAGGGAAAGAGCCAGACGCTCGGTACCGAGGGCAATGACACGATCCGGAGTTATGACGGCTCCGTCGTGGACGGCCTTGCCGGCGATGACGCCATCGACGTCTACGACCATTCCTATGTCGATGGCGGCGACGGCAACGACACGATCTCGACCTATGATCATGCGGTCGTCATCGGCGGCGATGGGGACGACAAGATCGGCACCTACGATCACTCCTACATCCTCGGCGGCGGCGGAAACGACCGGATTTCGACCTATGATCATTCCGTTGTCGATGGCGGCAGCGGTGACGACCGGATATCCGGCTACGACCATTCCGACATCAGGGGCGGTGAAGGCAATGACCTGATTGACGTCTATGATCATTCGACGGTGGACGGTGGCGGCGGCAATGACGAGATTCACACCTACGGCTATGCAGACGTATCAGGCGGAGACGGTGACGACACGATCAACACCGGCGACTATTCAACGATCGACGGCGGAACCGGCAATGATCGTATTCACACGGGCGGCTATAGCACCGTGACGGGTGGTGAAGGCGACGACGTCATCTCGGCTGGCCTCGACTCGGTCATCAAGTTCAAGGGCGGCGACGGGCATGATGCGGTCCAGCTCTTCGGATCGGCGACGCTGGAACTGGGCGAGGGTCTGAGCGGCGAGACGATGCAGGTCAGCCTCTCGGGCAACAAGGCGACCATCACCTTCGACGGCAACACGGACGATTCGATCACTGTCGAGTTCGGCCCCTACGGGGTCGATGAAACCACCACCTTGACCGTGACATTCCCCGATGGAACGACACAGGAAATCAAACCGGAGTCGCTGAGGGGTGAACCCAAGCCAAATCCGCTGGCCGATCGCATGATGGATATTACTCTGCCGAGGTGATGCGCGCGCGCGAGAACTAGCGTGCCGAAAGTATGAAGGCCAGGCGGCACTACGTGCGGTGCCGCGTCAATGACCGCCGGCAACCTCATGGGATTCGGCCGGTGCCGCTTCAGCTTCGTGGCCGGCCTTCTCGCCAGCATCAGGCGCATGTCCGCTTGAGGCGGCTGCGCCATGCGCGCCCTCTTCGCCCTCGACGACCGGATCGGTGCAGCCGTCGCGCTCTTCCATGCCGGTCACGATCTCCTTGATCTCGTCGAGCGTCAGGTCTTTCCTGTCGCCGTAGAACTCGCCGGCCGCAGACGGCTTGCCTTCCGTGTAGCTTGCCACGAACGGCGCCGTCATGCCGGGGATGGCGGCGGGATTGCGCGCGAAAAGCACCTCGGCGCCGATTGCGCGGCCGCGCATGTCGGCACGCACTGCCGGTCCGGCCTCGTCGAGAAGCACGACCTGGTAGAGGTCCGCATCTTCCTTGTTCGACAGCGCGCCGGCGACGCGCAACGCGGTCCGGATGCGCACGGCGCCGGTCTCGGTCTTTGCACGCACATAGTAGCGCAGCCAGCGCTGGCCGTTCTGGTTCAGGCGGATTGTGCTGACGCTGGTGCAACCGGCACCCGAAATCGTCTCTGCGGGCGGTCCGAGAATGGCATCACGGCCGACGAAGACAGCCGCAGCGCCGGATGCACCCGACAGGAGAATGCCGGCGGCAACGAGGATCAGCACCTTGCGGGAGATTTTGAACTTCGGAACGAGCTTCACCTGGACGCACTACTCTGGGACTCGGGGGAATGCGGAAGGGCGGCGAAAGGGGTCGCCGACATGCATTCACCCTAGCCGGCGGATGTTTCAGAAGCCTTAAGCATAAGGATCAAACCCGACCGGCCCGATCGCGCGCCATTTTGCGAATGATTTGCAATAGCGTTGACATATGCCAAAGGCGCGCTATTGTTTAAATGCAACTCATTCGCAAAAGCATTCTTAGGAAGATTCATGTTCCTCAACCGATTGAACGCCCTTCTCCTTGCCGCCGGACTCGTCCTGGCGCCGGCCGTCGCCTTCGCCCAGGAAAAGCCCAAGGTCGTCACCACCTTCACCGTGATTGCCGACATCGCCCGCAACGTTGCGGGCGACGCCGCCCAGGTGGAATCGATCACCAAGCCGGGCGCCGAGATCCACAACTACCAGCCGACGCCGCGCGACATCCTGAAGGCGCAGGACGCAAAGCTCGTTTTGTGGAACGGCCTCAATCTCGAACTCTGGTTCCAGAAATTCCTTGCCAATCTCGGCGACGTGCCGAACGTCACCGTCAGTGACGGCGTCGAGCCGATGGGCATTGCCGAGGGACCCTACGAGGGCAAGCCGAACCCGCATGCCTGGATGTCGCCCGACAACGCGCTGATCTATGTCGAGAACATCCGCAAGGCGCTGGTCTCGATCGATCCAGACAACACGGCGACCTACGACGCCAATGCCAAGGCCTATTCGGAAAAGATCGAGGCGCTTGCCGCCGAGATGAAGGCGGAAATCGACCGCCTGCCGGAGGACAGGCGCTGGCTGGTGACGAGCGAAGGCGCCTTCAGCTACCTCGCCCGCGACTTCGGCCTGAAGGAGCTCTTTCTCTGGCCGATCAACGCCGACCAGCAGGGCACGCCGAAGCAGGTCAAGGCCGTGATCGACGCGGTTCGCGAGCACAATATCCACGTCGTCTTCAGCGAAAGCACCGTTTCGGCCGATCCGGCGAAACAGGTGGCGGCCGAAACGGGTGCGGCCTATGGCGGC
>CAMPIK010000490.1 GCA_946886325.1 uncultured Shinella sp. | reverse complement strand
CGGTTACGTTGCGACTGCGGCCGGCGCGATCCTGAGCGCCGCCAACCCGGCAGCGCTCGACCATTGCCTGATCGGGCACGTCTCGGCGGAGCCCGGGCATCTGAAGGCGATCGAAAAGCTCGGCAAGACGCCTCTGCTCGCGCTCGGCATGCGGCTCGGCGAGGGCACGGGGGCGGCGCTTGCCGCGGGCATCGTCAAGGCGGCGGCCGCCTGCCATTCCGGCATGGCGACCTTCGCGCAGGCCGGCGTCAGCAACCGCGATTGAGCGGCGGCTTTGCTATGATGGCGAAAATTGTGCCGGCGCAACGATTTCTTACCGCAATTCCGGCATGATTGCGCGTCATGCGGCGAGCGTGCGGACGATGGCGCGCCGAGACAAGGGTTGGAGACGGACGTGGTGGATACGGGCATGGCCGGAGTGGGGCCGATCAAGAAGCACAAGGGTTTTCGCCATCTTTTCGCCGCCGGCGCCTATTCGGCTGCCGGCGCGCGCCGGCTTTTCGGCGAGGCCGCCTTCCGGCATGAGCTTCTGGCCTTCGGCGCCGTCATGGTCGCCTTCGTCGTCGTCGGCGCCACCTTCTTCCAGTATGTCGCGATGGGCATCCTGTTCCTGGTGATGATGGCCTTCGAGGCGATCAACACGGCGATCGAGGAGATCGTCGACCGGGTCTCGCCGGAGATTTCGGAAATGGGGCGCAACGCCAAGGACCTCGGCTCCTTCGCCTGCGCCTGCGTGATCCTGGCGAATGCCGGCTATGCCGGATATGTCGTCTTCCTGTCCCGCTGGTTCTGACAGACCGTTTCGAAACTGCGTGAGTGCGGTCTGCAAATGGCGTTTTTCTGCGCTCCGATGCTCACGTACTTGGTGTACGCTCCGCTTCGGTGCTCGAAAAACACCATTTTCGACTCGCCCTGACGCATTTCAGAACGGTCTTTTGGGTCAGGCGAAGCTCTTGCGCTTCGGCTGGACGGCCTGCGTTTCCTCGACGGGGGGCAGGCTGGAGAGCACGCGCTTGGGTGGCAGGATGGCGATTGCCTCGGTGCCTTCGCGCAGCTTGGAGCGCAGGATGAACTCGCCATTGTGCTTGGCGAGGATGGCCTGGACGATCGGCAGGCCGAGGCCGGTGCCCTGTTCGGCGCTCTTGATGGCGATCGAGCCCTGGCCGAAGGCGGAGAGCACGATCGGGATTTCCTCTTCCGGGATGCCGGGTCCATTGTCGCGGATCGACAGATATTGCCCGCCGCCCGCCGTCCAGCCGGCCTTGACGCTGATCTCGCCACCCTGCGGGGTGAATTTCACCGCGTTGGAGAGCAGGTTCAGCACCACCTGGCGCATCGCCTTCTCGTCGGCCCAGATCGCCGGCATGCCGCCCTCGAACTGGTCGCTGATCGTGATGTTCTTGGCGCGGGCGCGAAGCTGCACCATGCCGATGCAGTCTTCGGTGATATCGACGAGATGGATCGCATCCTCGGTCAGGTCGTATTTGCCGGCCTCGATGCGCGAGAGATCGAGGATCTCGTTGATGAGGTTCAGCAGATGCTGCCCGGAGCGATGGATGTCGGCGGTATATTCCTTGTAGGTCGGGTTGTTGAGCGGCCCGAGCACCTCTGTCGACATGACCTCGGAGAAGCCGAGGATGGCGTTCAAGGGCGTGCGCAACTCGTGCGACATGGAGGCTAGGAAGCGGGATTTCGCGAGGTTCGCCTCCTCGGCGCGGCGGCGCGCCTCGTCGGACATCGACTTTGCGACCTCCAGTTCGGCGATCAGGTCGTCCTTTTCCGACTGGGAGGACAGCAGCTGCGCGCTTGTGAAGCGCAAGCGGTGGGTGATGAAGACAAGGAAGACGAGCGCGGCCGAGATGATCGCGGTCATGCCGACTTCGACCGGATCGCGGCTGAGGGCCGCGGCAGTGGCGAGCACCACGACGGTCGGCAGGAAGGCGTGCATCACCGCATTGCGCAGCATGAGCGTGCCCATGGCCGTCGCGGCAAGCGCCACGAGCAGGGCGGCACCCTTGTAGAATTCGAAGCTCGAGCCGGTACACGGTCCGCAGTCCTGCAGCGCGAAGGTCGCCCAGGCGATGCCCATCAGCATCTGGGCCATCAGGAAGCGGCGCTGCCAGCGCCCGACCATGGCGGCGGATATTTCCTGCTTGCGGGCGCGCCGCGCCACCAGCATGCCGAGCGCATGCAGGCTGAGCGCGAGGATCGACCAGGCGATCAGGCCCGGTTCCTCGGTCAGGTAGACGCCGACGATGGTGACGAGCAGGATGAGGATCGGCATGGCGATGGCGCTTTGCAGCGCCGATTCGATATGCAGAAGCAGCATCTCGCGTTCGAAGACGGGGGAGATGCCGGTGGCCGTCTGCAGGCGTTCGCGGGTCGCGCGCACGGTCTTCGAGACAGCCTTGTTCCGATGGCTGCGCGATTTGTCGACAATGATCTTGTCGGTGCTTGTGCTGACGCCGGTACTCATGATGAAACGCAACTGTTGCCCTGATCGTAAAGTCTATGGGGGAAACCTTAAGAAGATGCTGCCGGGCATAAACGATTTGCGAACCATTGCGGCGGGATGACTCCACGTGATGACTCACGGTGAAGGGTAGGCGAAATGAACGCGATGCGGCGGCTCCGCGATATCGGCATTGCGGCAGCGATCCTGGCGCTTCTCGCCCTCGTCGTGCTGCGGATCGGCGATCCGGGCGGCGAGACGATCGCGGGCGCGGCGCGGGCGGCGGACGGCGATACGCTGACGCTCGGCGGGCATCGCATAAGGCTGATCGGCATCGACGCGCCGGAGATGGCGCAGGCCTGCCGGCGCGACGGCGCGGCCTGGACCTGCGGCACGGCGGCACGCGCCCGACTGGCCGAACTCCTGAAGCGCGACATCGTCGAATGCCGCGCCGCGGGCACCGACCGCTACGGGCGCACGCTGGCGCGCTGCCTTTCCGGCGTGGATGTCGTCG
>CAMPIK010000489.1 GCA_946886325.1 uncultured Shinella sp. | reverse complement strand
TTGTCGTGGCCGTCCCAGACATAGGGCATGATGATCGCCGGCTTGCCGAAATAGAGGCACTCGGTGAAGGAGTTGTTGCCGCCGTGATGGATGACGGCATCGACCTGCGGAATGACCGAGGGCTGCGGGAACCAGCCGTCGATGATGATGTTGCCGGGCAGGTTGTCATACTGGTCCTTGTAGTCCCCGACATTGACGAGCGCCCGATAGGGCAATTTGCCGATCGTCTCGATCAGGCGCTTCAGCAGGTCGGTGTCGCCGGCACCCAGCGAGCCGAAGGAGATATAGAGCAACGGCTTGTCATTCTTCTCGGCAAATTCCGGCACCTCGTAGGGCTTTTCCTTGCGCACGCAGCCTTCGAGATACTGGAACTGCTTGGGATCGAGCGGATGTTCGCGGTGGAACTTCACGGCCTCCGGATAGAGCAGCAGGTTCATGAAGGGCGAGGCCTCGAAGAACTGGCCGATCGGATAGGCCGCTTCGTTGTTATCCGCCAGGAAGCCGTTGAAGTCCTCGTGAATCGGCTTGATCACGTCATTGAAATGGTCGCGATAGGCGGCGTGGCAGGCATAGTCGCTCTCGCCGCAGCCGGAGAGATGCGGCGGGATCTTCGGATCCTCGATCTCGTTTTCCGAGCAGGAGATGATGCGCACCCAGGGCGTGCCATATTGCTTGATCGCCGGGAAGAGAATGACGTTGTCGACGCAGATGAGATCAGGCTTGATCTTCGCCAGCACGCCCGGCAGGTCCTTCTGCGCCCATTTGGCGCTGTCGACGATCGCCGTCCAGCAGTCCTTCACGTAGTTGTCGACCTGGTCGTAGGGGCTCTTGCGAAAGTTCGGGATGTGGCCGTTGATGAAATCCTCCCAGAACTTCGCCATCTGTTCCGGCGGCATGGGTTCGGAGAGGTTGACCGGGTGCGCCTCGAAACCGTAGCCCTCGTAGACCGAGACGAAGCCGGGATCGGAGAGGAACACCGCCCTGTGGCCGAGCGCCTCAACGGCCTGGGCAATGCCAACGGAGTTCAAGGCCGGGCCGAAGGCCGCTTCCGGGAAGAATGCGATGGTCTTGGACATGGTGTTCCCCTGTTCGTCTTTCACTGGAAGAGCCGGCATCTCGCCGGGTCGATCTTGAGGCTGAGCGCATCGCCGATCCGCCATTCGCCGGCGCCGCTTGCCGGTACGCGGACCTGCATCAACGCGTCGGTCGCAGCCGTGCGGACATGCAGCACGCGGTCGAGGCCGTGATAGGCGATGTCGGCAATGGTGCCGGCCAGCCGCTCGCCGGGCGGGCCGAGGGCGATATTCTCCGGCCTGACGGCGAGCGTTGCCGGACCGGGCGTCGCATCGACGACGGCAAGGCGCAGGCCTTCGGCTTCGAAGACGCCGTCGGAGGCGACCGCGCCGTCGATGAAGTTCATCACGCCGATGAAATTGGCGACGAAGCGGTCGGCGGGCCGCTCGTAGACGTCTTCCGGCGCGCCGACCTGCAGCAGCCGTCCGTCCTTCAGGATCGCCATGCGGTCGGCCATGACCAGCGCCTCCTCCTGGTCGTGCGTGACGATGATGAAGGTGATGCCGGCCTCGTGCTGCATGCGCTTCAGTTCGAGCTGCATGCGCTCGCGCAGCTTCTTGTCCAGCGCGCCGAGGGGTTCGTCGAGCAGCAGCACCTTCGGACGCTTGACGAGCGCGCGCGCCAGCGCCACGCGCTGCTTCTGGCCGCCGGAAAGCTGGTCGGGCTTGCGGTCGGCGAAACCCGTCAGGTCCGTCATCGCCATGGTCTCCTCGACTCGGCGGCGGATGTCGCCCTTGCCGAGCCGTTCCATCTCCAGCCCGTAGGAGAGGTTCTGCCGGACCGTCATGTGCGGGAAGAGCGCGTAGGACTGGAACATGAGGTTGAGCGGCCGTTTCTCCGGCGGCAGTGGCGAGATGTCCCGGCCCTCAAGCAGGATGCGGCCGGCGCCCGGGCTTTCGAAGCCGGCGAGCATGCGCAGCAGCGTGGTCTTGCCGCAGCCGGAGGGACCGAGCAGCGCGAAGAATTCGTTCTCGCGAATGTCGAGCGAGACGTTGTCCACGGCCTTCACCGGGCCGAAGCTCTTGGCGACGCCCTCGATGCGCAGGATCGGTTCGGCGGGGTTTGCGGGTGAACTCATGGGATGCGCTGTTCTCTGTTCAGCCATTGCGAGATCAGCAGCGCCGTCGCGCTGACGCCCATGACGATGGTGGCGAGCGCATTGACCTCCGGCGTGATGCCGAAGCGGATCATCGAATAGATCTGCATGGGAAGGGTGATGGACGAGCGTCCGGCGCCCGCCGTGAAGAAGGCGATGATGAACTCGTCGACCGAAAGCGTGAAGGCGAGCAGCGCGCCCGCAACGATCGACGGCAGGAGCACCGGAAAGGTGATGCGCCAGAAGGTCGTCCAGCCGGAGGCGCCGAGATCGCGCGAGGCCTCGACGATCGAGAAGTCGAAATGCTTGAGGCGGGCGCGCACGACCGAGCAGACGAAGGCGAGGTCGAAGATGACATGGCTGAGGATGATCGTGTGCAGCCCCATCGTCAGGTTCAGCCGGGAGAAGAAGGAGAGCAGCGCCACGGCAAGCACGATGTCGGGAATGACCATCGGCGCGAAGGCAAGCGCCTCCAGCCCGTTGCTCTTCCTGCGCCGCGTCTCCATGCCAAGCGCCAGCAGCGTGCCGAGCACGGTGGAAATCAGCGTGGCGACGACCGCGACGACGAGCGTGTTCCAGGCAGCGCGCAGGATATCGGTGTTCGACAGCAGCGCCGCGTACCAGCGCGTCGAGAAGCCGGACCAGGAGGTCGGCAGTCCGCTGTCGTTGAAGGAGAGCAGCACGAGGACCGCGATCGGCAGGTAGAGGAAGCCGAAGACGAGGACGAGCACGATCCGTCCCGGAAGCTTGCCGGAGAGGGCAGCATTCATTGTTCCGCCTCCCCTCGCCTTTCGCCGGA
>CAMPIK010000488.1 GCA_946886325.1 uncultured Shinella sp. | reverse complement strand
TATTTCGCCAGCCAGTCGAGCATGATGGGCCGGTTGCGGGTGAGGCCCTTGTAGTCGACGATCTCCGGCGGCAGGCTCTTCAAAACCCGCGGCAGCCGGCGTCCCCATTTGGGCACCGTTACCAGTTCGTTGAAGCTGATCAGATAGCAGCGGATGACGAAGAGAATGGCGTTGGAGCGCGGCAGGCGCCAGAGGCTCTGCAACTCGACGCGCAGGTGCATCTTCTCGCCGACATTCTCCGGCGTCACGGTCGTGCGGTCCGGTCCCCATTTGTGGTAGTTTTCCGGCGATGTATCGAGCCGCGGATTGACCGTCATCGTCCAGTTGAGCCGGCGCGTCGGCTTGCCCTGCTGCAGGTTCAGCAGGAACTTCAGCGCCCGGTCGAAGACGCCGATCTGGTGGGCAAGCGGCACAGGCCCGTGCCATTCCATGAAGTTCATGCCGATGTCGAAATCGAGCGACCAGTCGGCCTGGGTGGTGACCATGCCGGCATCCATCCAGAGATTGTTGTCGCGCTGGTCGACGATGCAGAAATCGCCCTGGGCCTGCCGCGTGATATATTCCATCGGCGGATGGGGAAGTGTTGACGGATCGCCGAAGGTGAAGGTGTCGTCGATGCCCATCGGCCGGTTGATCCAGCGCCAGCGATCCCCGTCCTTCGTCAGCGTGAAATGCTCGGGATAGTCCTCAGCCTGGTGCTCCATCAGCAGTTCCAGCACATCCCATTGCGCCGCCATCATGTGCGGCAGCGCCTGGCAGCGCAGCGGATCTTCCTTCAGCACCAGCGCCCGGTCGTGCATCTCGGCCACATAGTGCTCGTCGACATCGATCAGGTTCTCGAAAACGCTGTCTGCCTTGCCCCGGACATGCGGCTCCATGTTGACCGAATACATGTATTCGTCGCGATCGAACGGGAAGGGAAAGCGCCGGATATTGTAGAGGCTGTTTCGGAAGGTGAAGTCGTCGCGGAACGTCTCGTTCCTGAACGTGATGGTCATCTGTCCGGCCCTCCGGGGTTGGGGCAATTCCGGGAAAAGTGCGAAGCTGCCTTCTCGGATCTGCTGCAAGACAATGGGCTGGAGCGCTTCACCATCTGGATGACGCGCCCTAGAGCTGAAGAACGAGTTGCTGGCCCTTGAACCGCGAAACGCAGATCATGACCTTCTTGCCGGACGCCTTTTCCTCGTCCGACAGGTAGATGTCGTTGTGCTCGAGCGTTCCGTCGCAGGACGAAACCGCGGTCTCGCATTGGCCGCAGGCACCGCCGCGACACATGTAGGGCGCGTCGCAGCCATGGGCCTCGGCCGCTTCCAGGATGCTCTGGTGCTCGCCGACGGTCATGTGGATATTGGATTTTTCGAGGAAGACCTGGAAGGGCAGGCCGGCGGGCGGCGCGAGGAAGCGCTCCGAATGCAGGTTTTCCTTCGGCCAGCCGGCCTTCAGCGCCGTCATCAGCACGCCGTCGATCATGCCAGCCGGGCCGCAGACATAGAGATGCGTGCCGAGCGGCTGGTTCTCGGCGATCTCGGCGACCGGGATGTAGGTCTTCTCCTCGTCGACATAGATCTTGATGCGGCGCGGGCCATAGCGGTCGAGCAACTGCTGCCAGTAGGCGCCGTGCGAGCGGGAGCGAATGGCGTAGTGCAGTTCGAAGGCGATGTTGTCGCGGCTGAACTGCTCCATCATCGCAATGAACGGCGTGATGCCGATGCCGCCGGCAAACAGGATGTGCTTGCGGCCGCGATGATCCGGCGCGAAGAGATTGACCGGCTGGCTGACCATCAACCGGTCGCCGGGCTTGACCTGTTCATGCATGAAGATCGAGCCGCCGCGGGAGTTCGGCACCTTCAGCACGCTGATCTCGTAACCGCTGCTGTCATCAGGGTTGGACATCAGCGAATAGGGATTGCGGCGCAGGATATCGTTGTCGTGCATCGAGACGACCACATGGGCGCCGCCGGAGAAGAACGGCATGGGCTGGCCGTCCAGCCGCTCGAAGCGGAAGCGCTTCACGAGGTCGGTCACTTCAGTCACGGCCGCGACCCTGACGGGCATATCCGTATTCAGACTCACGGGAACATCTCCTCGGGCGCAGGCGCGGTGCCCGGTTCTTCCGCATCGATATTGACGCCCTGGAAGGCGCCGAGACGGCGCGAATAGTGGTCGCGCACCAGAAGCGGCAGGCCGCAATGGGTGCAGGCAAAGGGGCTCGTCGTCACATTGTCGGTGATGCCCTTGCAGTGCACGCATTGCACGCGGCGCGCGGTCGAGCCGCGGTGTTCGGTCTGGATCGAATGGTAATCGATGCCGTATTCCATCGCCACCTGCATGATCTGGCCGATGAAGCCCTCGGTGCCGGCAATGTAGAGCCGCGTTCCCATTCTTGCCAGATCGAGACAGGCACGCAGGCGGAAGAGAAGCGGCTGTAGCGTCGGCGCCTGCCAGAAGATATCCGGCGAGAGCGCCGAAAGTGCGACGTCATAGGCTTTCGGGGCCGCACCGGCCGCCAGATAGAGGATTTCCGAGCGTGCCAGGAAGTCCCGGCCCTTGGCCTCGACCTGATCGAGAAGGGCCGAAGCCCCTTCGCCCTCGAGGACGAAGAGGTGGCGCTTCGCGTTGGGATCGATGTCGAGCCCCTTGTATTCCGGTCTGCTTTTGATGCCAGCAACGAGCATGCCGATCTCCTCAGCCCTGCGCCGTCCGCTTCTTCTTTTCCGGATCGTCGAAGGTGATCGTATGGGCGATGGCCGGCGCCTTGACCGTCTTGCCCCTGACTTCGAGCTTCGTGCCCTGCACCGCATAAGGCACATCGACGCGCATGATCGCCATCGAACGGTTGGTGAGCTTGGAATAGGACGGGCAGGTGATGACGCCGACCTTTTTGTCGCCGGCCCAGACCTCGTCGCCGAGATCGGTCGGGCCATCGGCATCGACCAGCAGGCCGAAGATCTTGAAGCGCTCCTTGCCCTT
>CAMPIK010000487.1 GCA_946886325.1 uncultured Shinella sp. | reverse complement strand
CCGGTGGCCGGTTCCGCAGTCCCGGAACCGGCCACTCTTTTTTTTTTCGGCTTTTGTAGGCGGGACGCCCTGCCGCCTTTACCGGAAATTAACCATGCGGAACGAACCTGCGCAGACCGCATCCCCTGCGCACGGGCTTTCCCGCGCCGGAATGCAACAGGGTTCCCGTCGAAAAAGGCTCCGCCGGCAATGACAGCGAAGACGTCCCCGGAAGTCGCAGGCAGCGACGCGGCCCTGATTTCGAACCGGTTCCTGATCCGCCTGACGATCTTCATCGCAATTCTGGCCGCCGTCACTATCGCCATCAGCGCGACCGGCCGCATGCTCGGCGAGCGGATCGCGCTTGCCGGCCACACGGAGAGCGTCGAACCGGTCGATCTCATCGTCGGCCAGGACCAGATCCGCCTCGAGGCCAATACGATCCGCTTCGAGGAGCAGCGCCAGAGCGGCCGCGTGGACCGGGTCGATCTCTATCTGACCTGGCCGGAGCTCGAAGGCTATGCCGACAGCCGCCGGAAGCGCTTCAACGACGTGGCGCATCCCGAAAGCCTTGTTTTCCTGCAGCTTTCCCAAAGCACGATGTCGCGCGACATGTCGGGACGGCTGGCGCCGATCTACCGGCATCTCTTCGAGGGCGCGCCGCAAGGCTGGTCGCATGGCCTGACGCTGCACCGGCTGAAGGAAAACTCCGGCTACGGCGACGAGGTCTGCCTGACCGGCACGATGCCGGACGGCGCATCCTATGCCGTCCGCTGCCTGTTGCCGGCCACCGGGAGCCAGTCCACGGGCGCCGACTGCCAGCGCGATATCCATGTCGGCACCGATCTTTCGCTGCTTTATCGCTTCTCGAGCAGACTTTTGCCGCAGTGGCAGGCGATGGAGGGCGCGGTCCGCGCCCATGTCGAACATCGCCTTGTCGATGGGGCCGGCCAAATGACCGGCAACAGCGCTCGATAAAAAACCCCATGCGGCGGAAAGCAATGATTCATCATAAACCGATTGGTAACGCTGTGCCGCTAGTCTCCCCTCAACGGTCGTTTCTGGGGGCGGCGTCCGGACGAATTGTAAACATCCAGACTGAAGAGTAGCAGAGTGCTTCGTACCCTTTCCTTCGACTTCCTGTTCCAATCCGCAAAATCGGCCAGCCAGTCGGTCACGCGCATTCTCGCAACGGGCGCGATCGTTATGGTGGCCCTTGCCGGGCCGGCACAGGCGAACCCGAAATATGCCGGCATCGTCGTCGATGCCAAGACCGGCAAGGTGCTTTACAGCAACGATGCCGACGATCTGCGCTATCCGGCATCGCTGACGAAGATGATGACGCTCTATCTCACCTTCGAGGCGCTGGAATCCGGCAAGATCACCAAGAACAGCCGCGTGCCCGTCTCGCGCAATGCGGCAAAGGAGCCGCCGTCGAAGCTTGGTGTCGGCGCCGGCAACAGCCTGACGGTCGAACAGGCCATCAAGGCGCTGGTGACGCGCTCGGCAAATGACGTCGCAACCGCGCTCGGCGAATTTCTCGGCGGCTCGGAAGAGCGTTTCGCCAAGATCATGACGCAGAAGGCGCGCGCACTCGGCATGACCCGGACGGTCTACCGCAACGCGCACGGTCTGCCGAACAGCGCCCAGGTGACGACCGCACGCGACCAGGCCCGTCTCGGCATCGCGCTTCGCCAGCACTTCCCGCAATATTACGGTTACTTCTCGACCCGCAGCTTCCGCTTCGGCAAGCAGACGATCGGCAACCACAACCGGCTTCTCGGTGCGGTCCGCGGCGTCGACGGAATCAAGACCGGCTATACCCGCGCCTCCGGCTACAACCTCGTGACCTCGGCCGTCGCCGATGGGCGCAGTGTGGTCGGCGTCGTCATGGGCGGCCGCTCGGGCGCCTCGCGCAATGCGCAGATGAAGAAGCTGATCGCAGACTACATGCCGAAGGCAACGACCCGCGGCGGCGGCAATCTCATCGCCGAAACGAAGGACGCGCCGACGCTTGAGTCGCCGGCAGCCATCGCGAGCTTCGAACTGCCGGTCAACGGCCCGGTCCCGACCTATCGCTACGAGGAAACCCGCATCGCCCCCGCCTATGCGGCGACGGCCAGCGGCAACGGCAATCCGCTCGTCGGCAAGGAGGCGCTCGCCGCCACGCTCAAGGTTCAGCGCGACGTCGCGATCCCCGAGCCGGCGCCGGAATACCTGCCCGAGCAGGGCGACGCCGGCGGTGCCGTCGACAACGTCACCACGTCATCGACGCTGAGCGCCGCTGCCGAACAGTCCGGCTGGGTGATCCAGATCGGCGCGACGCCCGACAAGTCGCAGGCCGAGGATCTGCTCGCCCGCGCCAAGGACGACGGCGGCAAGGCGCTGCGCGGCACCACGCCGTTCACGATGGCCTATGCCAGCGGCAGCGAACAGTTGTACCGCGCACGGTTCGGCGGCTTTGCCGGCCAGGACGGTGCGGTCAATGCCTGCAAGGCGCTGAAGCGCAAGGGTTTTGCCTGCTGGGCGAGCCTTCAGTGAACTGAATAAGGATCCGGCGGCTGCGTTTCGGCCGCTAGATCAGGACGTTTCGCCGCAATCGCGATGACCGCCGGCCAGGTTCGAGTACCGGCGGCAGCGAGCGCGGCAGGCAACGCCGGTGTTGTCGGCGAAGCCATCCTCGATTGGGTTATGCGTACGAGGCTTATCATGGTGACGAACGAGCATCCGACCAACCTGGCCGAGAGCCGGGCGAAGCGCAAGACAGTCCGCAGCGGGCTTCATCCGCTGCACGAGGCGGCCATGCGCATCGCCGATCTCGGCCTCGGGCGATCCCGTTCGAAGACCAAGGACCTGGTCGGCATGCTGCTCGCGCACGGTGCGCGGGCCTGGCGCTCCGGCCAGCCGCCCGTCGGCATTCACATCCACGTCTGCGCCAGCGGCAAACGTTTTCCGGTGCGCATGAAACTGCCCTGATCGGGGCAGAACCAAAGGCTCGACTGC
>CAMPIK010000486.1 GCA_946886325.1 uncultured Shinella sp. | reverse complement strand
CCCGGAAGAGACTGGCCGTCCGCCCGGCCCCGACACCGATGTCGAGCACGCGCAGTTCGCGGGAACCGGCAGCGGCAAGGTCGAGAGCCGCCCGTTCGCCGGCATTCAGATAACCGTCATCGCCGCGCTGATAATCCCTCAGGACAAGCGGATCGCTCCAGGTCCGCCGATTGATACGCTCCATCGCATGCATGGGCCGTCTCCTCGTGCTGGCACGTCGCCGACGTGCGGATGCAGTCTCCGGGAGAAGGATAGGACGGGTCGGCCGAATACCTGAATTGTCCAAGCCACTTTTGCCGTTTAAGCTTCGTTAAGCTTAACAAAACGCAAATCGCGGCACGCCCTGTGCCGGAGCGGGACAGGCCCCTGCATCGTGCCTGCGCCAACCGTCCGGTTGCGGGACGGAAACCGCGGGGCAACGATCGCCGAACCGCTAGAACTCCACCCCGATCTGCGCCTTGATGCCGGAGCGGAACGGGTGTTTCAGCAATTCCATTTCGGTGGCGAGGTCGGCGATCTCGATCAGTTCTTCCTTGGCGTTGCGGCCGGTCAGCACGACATGGGTCATATGAGGCTTTTCCGTCGTCAGGAAGTCGATCACCTCCTGCACGTCGATATAGTCGTAGCGCAGCGCAATGTTGATCTCGTCGAGCAGCACCATCGAGTTGCGCTCGTCGCGGATCAGTTCCTTCGCCTTTTCCCAGGCGGTCTTTGCCATGGCGATATCGCGGGCGCGGTCCTGCGTCTCCCAGGTGAACCCCTCGCCGAGCGTATAGAACTGGCAGATGTCGGAGAAATGCGCCTCGATCAGGTCGCGCTCGCCGGTCGCCCAGGCACCCTTGATGAACTGCACGACGGCGCAGGGTTTCTTGTGCGCGATGTGGCGGAAGATCATGCCGAAGCCGGCGGTCGACTTGCCCTTGCCCTTGCCGGTATGGACGATGACGAGACCCTTCTCGTCGGTCTTCGTCGCCATGATCTTTTCGCGGGCATGTTTCTTCTTCGCCATCTTCTCGGAGTGGCGGGCCAGTTCGGCTTCGCTCATGCCGGCGGTGTCTTCGGTCGTGTCGGTCATGTCAGTCTTCCCGTTTCGGCAGGTCGTCCTCGCAATGCAGAAAGGCGACCCGCTCGTTCCAATACCAGTGCTGGGTGATCTCGACGCCCGCAGCGTCGTCGAGGGCGGCGACGTAGAGGTCGATCTCGCCCGGCCGCGTCTCGATCTCGAAACTCATCGGCGAACCGCAATTGCCGCAGAAGCCGCGGCGCACACCCGGCGACGAGGCGTAGTGGCGGAGCGTCTCGCCGGTAAAGGTCACGTCGGCCGTCGCGGCGCAGAGAAAAGTCGTGACCGGCGAGGACGTCGCCCGCCGGCAGCTCTCGCAATGGCAATGACCGGTGCGGATGATCTCGCCGGAAACCTGGAAGGTCAGCGCCCTGCACAGGCAGCGGCCGGAAAGCTGCATCACGAGGCCCTCCTCTTGCCGATCGTGTCGAGCTCGTAGCGTGCCGAATTCGATCGCGGTGTCCAGAGCTTGCGGTCGATCGCCTCGGCGAAGCGCGCGGCCATCTCGGCGAGTGCCGCGGGGTTCTTCTGCATGAGGAAGTCGCGCACCCGCTCGTCGCGCAGATAGGCGTTGTAGGCGGCCTCGAAATGGTGGTCCTTGACGGCGCCGGTCGTCGCGGCGAAGGCGAACATGAAATCGACCGTCGCGGCGATCTCGAAGGCGCCCTTGTAGCCATGGCGCATGACGCCGTCGATCCATTTCGGATTGACGACGCGGGCGCGCACGACGCGGCCGATCTCGTCCTCCAGCGTGCGCACGACAGGCTTTTCCGGCCGCGACAGGTCGTTGTGGTAGACGACGGGCTGCGCGCCGGACAGGTGCTCGACGGCCGCCGCCATGCCGCCCTCGAACTGGTAATATTCGTCGCTGTCGAGCAGGTCCTGCTCGCGGCTGTCCTGGTTCTGCACGACAGCCTGCAGGCTCTTCATGCGCACTTCCAGCCGTTCGCGCATCGGAACGCCGTCGCTGTCGCCGTCATAGGCAAAGGCGCCCCAGGCGAGCCAGGCCTCGGCCAGGTCGCCGCGATTTTCCCACAGACCTTCGTCCACCATCGTCTGGAGGCCTGCGCCATAGCCGCCGGATTTCGCGCTGAAGATGCGGAATCCAGCCTGCTTTGCAGCGTCCGCCTCCGAGGCACCTCTGGCAGCCAGCGCTGCTGCTTCAGCCCGCATGCGCGCGGCGATCGGGTTGTCCGCGTCGTCCTCGTCGAGCGCGCCGACAGCGCGGACCGCGCGATCAAACAGCGCAATCTGTTCCGGGAAGGCATCGCGGAAGAATCCGGAAATCCGGAGCGTCACGTCGACGCGCGGGTGGCGCAGCATGGCGGTGGGAACGATCTCGTAGCCGGTGACGCGGCGCGATGCCATGTCCCATGTCGGCTTGACGCCGATGAGCGCCATGGCCTGCGCGATGTCGTCGCCGCCGGTGCGCATGTTCGACGTGCCCCAGGCGGTGATGCCGAAGGATGTCGGCCATTCGCCGTGATCCTGCGCATAGCGGGTGACGATGAGTTCGGCCGATTTCTTGCCGAGTTCCCACGCGGCCGGCGTCGGCACGGCGCGGCTGTCGACGGAATAGAAATTGCGCCCCGTCGGCAGCACATCCGGCCGCCCGCGCGTCGGCGCGCCGGAGGGGCCGGGTTCGATGAACCGCCCGTCGAGGCCGCGCAGCAGCGCCGCGATCTCCGCCGGGCCGCAGGCGGCGATGGCGGGGCGGATGGTCGTGTCGATCGTGTCGAGCACAGCGCGGGTTGCGGTCCAGCCGTCCGGGCAGGCGATGGTGCCATCCACCAGCCGGGCGGCGAGCAGCTCGATGCGCTCGACGGTGTCGCCCTTGCTGCGCCAGGGCGCGTCGGATTGGGCGACGAGATTGTCCGGACGCGGACCTGTCCAGGGATCGGAGGCGACACAATCGAGCGG
>CAMPIK010000485.1 GCA_946886325.1 uncultured Shinella sp. | reverse complement strand
CCTCGCTCACCTCAGGGCCGGACCTGGCCGGTGCCGCGGACGCGATACTTGAACGAGGTGAGCTGCTCGACGCCGACGGGGCCGCGCGCATGCATCTTGCCGGTCGCAATGCCGATCTCGCCGCCCATGCCGAACTCGCCGCCATCGGCGAACTGCGTCGAGGCATTGTGCAGGAGGATCGCCGAATCGATCTCGGCGAAGAAGCGGTCGGCGACCACCTGGTCCTCGGCAATCACCGCCTCGGTGTGCGAGGACGACCAGCGATTGATATGCGCGATCGCACCCTCGATGCCGTCGACAAGCGTGACGGCGATGATCGCGTCGAGATATTCGGTCGACCAGTCCTCCTCCGAGGCGGCGATGAGGCCGGGCACCATCTCCCTGATCTCGGCGGAGGCGCGGATTTCGCAGCCGGCGGCCTTCAGCGCTTCGAGGATCGGCAGGAGATGCGTGCCGGCAACCGCGCGATCGACGAGCAGGGTTTCTGCCGCGCCGCAGATGCCGGTGCGCCGCATCTTGGCGTTGACGACGATCGAGGTGGCCATGGCGAGATCGGCGGATTTGTCCACATAGACATGGCAGAGGCCTTCGAGATGCGCGAAGACCGGCACACGCGCCTCGTTCTGCACGCGGGCGACGAGGCTCTTGCCGCCGCGCGGCACGATGACGTCGATCGTGCCGTTCAAACCGGACAGCATGGCGCCGACAGCGGCGCGGTCAGCAACCGGTACCATCTGGATCGCATGCTCTGGAAGTCCGGCCGAGGTCAATCCCGCAACGAGGCAGGCATGGATCGCCTGCGATGAATTGAGGCTGTCCGATCCGCCGCGCAGGATGACGGCATTGCCCGCCTTGAGGCAGAGCGCGCCGGCATCCGCCGTGACGTTCGGCCGGCTTTCATAGATGACTCCGATGACGCCGAGCGGCGTGCGCACGCGCTCGATGTGAAGGCCGTTCGGCCGGTCCCATTCGGCGATCACGTCGCCCACCGGATCTTCGAGCGCCGCAATGTCGCGAATGGCCGTGGCGATTGCGTCGATGCGCTCGGCCGTCAGCGTCAGGCGGTCGATGAAAGCAGTGGCGACGCCGGTTTCGCGCGCATTGTCGAGGTCGATCGCGTTGGCGGCGAGGATGTCCGCCTTGCCTTCGACGATGGCTGCGGCCATGGCCAGAAGTGCTGCATTCTTGCGCTCCGGCGAGGCGACGGCGAGCGGCCGGGCGGCTTCGCGCGCGTTGCGGCCGATCTCGGCCATCAGTTCGGCGACGTCGGTCGCGTTCTGCACCTGATCAAGCATGGGCAGCGTCCTTTTCTTCCTCCGCGGTCTCGAAGGACCGGGCGGCCAAGGCCCCCGTCATGACGAGATCGTCCCGATGCACCATCGCGGCCCGCCCGGCATAGCCGAGGATCGCCGCGATCTCTCCCGATTTCTTGCCGGCGATGCGCCGCGCGTCCTCCGCGTCGTAGCCGGCAAGCCCGCGCGCGATCTCCCGGCCCTCGATCCCGCGGATCGCCACCGTGTCGCCACGCGAAAACTGTCCGGAGACCGAGCGCACGCCGGCCGGCAGCAGGCTTTTTCCGGAACTGAGCGCGTTTTCGGCACCCGCATCCACCTCGATGGTTCCGGCCGGCTGAAGCTGGCCGGCGATCCAGGTCTTACGCGCTGTCACCGGCGTGCCTGAAGGGGCAAACCAGGACGACCGCGCGCCCTCCTCGATCGCCTTCAGCGGATGGTCGATCTTGCCCGACGCGATGATCATGGCGCAGCCCGCGACGGTGGCGATCTTGCCGGCGTCGATCTTGGTGCGCATGCCGCCACGCGAGAGTTCCGACGCGGCTCCACCCGCCATCGCCTCGATCTCCGGCGTGATCGCGGCAATCGATTCGAGGAACCGCGCCTCCGGGTCAAGATGCGGCGGCGCCGTGTAGAGCCCGTCGATGTCGGAGAGCAGGATCAGCAGGTCGGCGCCTGTCATCGTCGCGACGCGGGCGGCCAGCCGGTCATTGTCGCCATAGCGGATCTCGGTGGTCGCCACCGTGTCGTTCTCGTTGATGATCGGCACAGAGCCGAGCTTCAGCAGCTGGCTGATCGTGGCGCGTGCATTGAGATAGCGGCGGCGCTCTTCCGTATCGCCGAGCGTCAGCAGGATCTGGCCGGCGACGATGCCGTCGCGCGACAGGCTTTCCGACCAGGCACGCGCCAGCGCGATCTGCCCGACGGCGGCGGCTGCCTGGCTTTCCTCGAGCTTCAGCGCGCCGGCCGGAACCTTCAGCACGCTACGACCAAGCGCGATGGCGCCGGAGGAGACGACCAGAACCTCGGTGCCGCCCGCCCGAAGTGCTGCGATGTCGGCGCAAAGCGCATCGAGCCATGCGGTCTTCAGGCCGGTCTGCCGGTCAACCAGCAGCGCCGAGCCGATCTTGATGACGACACGCTTGTGCTTGCCCAGAGGCTTGCGCGCCTTGACCATCTCAGTCCTCGTTCCCGCCCGTCCCGATGCCGTCGATTTCGGCGCGCAACGCGCGCAGCGCCTCGGTCATGCCCTTGCCGGTGACGGCGGACAGGAGCAGCGGCTTGCTGCCGCAGGCCTTTTCCAGTTCCTTCGCCTTCTTCTTCAGTTCCGCCTCATCAAGCACATCGATCTGCGACAGCGCGACGATCTCAGGCTTGTCGGTGAGCCCGCCGCCATAGGCTTCGAGCTCGTGCTTCACCGTCTTGTAGGCCGCGCCGACCTTTTCCTCCTGCGCGGAGACGAGGTGCAGCAGCACGCGCGTGCGCTCCACATGGCCGAGGAAGCGATCGCCGAGACCGATGCCGTCATGCGCACCCTCGATCAGGCCCGGAATATCGGCAAGGATGAACTCGCGGCCGTCAACCGTCGCCACGCCGAGGTTCGGATGCAGCGTCGTAAAGGGGTAGTTGGCGATCTTCGGCCGGGCGCGGGTGCAGGTCGCGAGAAAGGTCGACTTGCCGGCATTGGGCAGGCCGAC
>CAMPIK010000484.1 GCA_946886325.1 uncultured Shinella sp. | reverse complement strand
GCGCTCGACGCGAAGCTTCGCGAAGAAATGCGCGCCGAAATCAAGCGCCTGCACATCAAGCAGGGCTCGACGACGATCTACGTGACGCATGACCAGGTCGAGGCGATGTCGCTCGCCGACCGCATCGTCATCATGCACGAGGGCATCCTCCAGCAGGTCGGCACGCCGGACGAGGTCTATTCGCAGCCCTCCAACATGTTCGTCGCGCAATTCGTCGGAAGCCCGGTGATGAACCTGGCGGAGGCGACGGTGAAGGAGGATGCGGGCCATGCGCGCATCGACCTCAAGGGCGCGTCGACAAGTTTCGACTTTCCGCCGGAACTCGCCAACCGGCTTTCGGCCGCCCGCGGCGAGAACGGCAACCTGACGCTCGGTGTCAGGCCCGAGGGCGTCATCGTCGCGCGAGAGGCCAGCGACGGCTTCATGCCGGTCGAGGCCCATATCATCGAGCCGCTCGGCTCGCATGACATCGTCGATCTCAAGGTCGGCGAGCAGATGCTGCGCGCGCGCACCAAGAGCGGCTTCGTGCCGCGGGCCGGCGAAACCGTCTGGGCGCGCATCGACCCCGCGCAGGCGCATTTCTTCAACACGGCGACCGGTTCGTCGCTCGGGATCAGACTCTGATGGCGCATATCGAACTCAAGGGCATCTCCAAGACCTTCGGCAACCACACGGCGCTGAAGAACCTGAACATCGACATCGCCGACGGCGAATTCTTCGTGCTGCTCGGCCAGACCGGAGCCGGCAAGACGACGACGCTGCGCCTGATCGCAGGCCTCGAAAAGCCGACGACCGGCCAGATCTTCATCGACGGCCAGGATGTTGCCGACTGGGGTGCGGCCGAGCGCGACGTGGCGCTGGTGCTCCAGCAATATTCGCTCTATCCGCGCTATACGGTGCGGGAGAACCTCGAATTTCCGCTGAAATCCCGCATCCGGCGCGTTGAGCCGGCCGAGATCAAGGAACGCGTCGACCGGGTGGCCAAGACCTTGCGCATCGAGCACCTGCTCGACCGCAAGACGGACCGGCTGTCGGGCGGCGAGATGCAGCGCGTCTCGATCGGCCGCGCCATCGTGCGCAAGCCGCGCGTGTTCCTGATGGACGAGCCGCTGTCGGCGCTCGACGCCAAGCTGCGCGAGGCGCTGCGCACCGAGCTCAAGAACATCCAGATGAATCTCGGCCAGACCTTCCTGTTCGTCACCCACGACCAGATCGAGGCGATGTCGATGGGCGACAAGATCGGCGTGCTCAACAATGGCAATCTCGTGCAGGTCGGCACGCCGCACGAGATCTACAACAACCCGGTCAACACCTTCGTCGCCCGCGCCGTCGGCTCGCCGCCGATGAACCTGATCGACGGAAAGCTTGCCGGCGGCGAGGCGATCTCGAACGACGGCTACCGCCTGCCCTTCGCCAGCGGTCCCGGCAATGCCACGGACGGACGGCCGCTGACCTTCGGCATCCGGCCCGAGGACCTGCAGCTCGAAAGCGGCGGCCCCGGCGAAGCGACGGTGCACGACGTGGAGAACCACGGCGTCGCCAAGATCGTGACGCTCCGGACCGGCGAGAAGCTGCTGCACGCGACTGTGCCGGCGCAGACGGTGCTGAAGATCGAGGACAGGGTGCACTTCTCCTGGAACCCGGAGAAGGTCGTGCTCTTCGACAGCGGCAGCGGCGTCAGCCTGCGGCATGCCGGCTGAGCGCGCGGCACAAACTGCTTGCATTATGCAATTGGATTTGCGACAAGGGTCTCCGCAACGTCTGCGGAGGCCATGATGAAACCCGTTCTCTACGCCCACCCCTTCTCGTCCTATTCCCAGAAGGCGCTGATCGCGCTCTACGAGAACGGCACGGACTTCGACTATCGCGTGCTCGACCATGAGGCGCCCGAGACGCTGGCCGAATTCGAGGCGCTCTGGCCGGTGAAGCGCTTTCCGATCCTGGTCGACGGCGACCGCACGATCCTCGAATCCTCCACCGTCATCGAATATCTCGACACGCACTATCCCGGTCCGGCGAAGCTCATCCCCGCCGATCCTGATATCGCGATCGAGGTGCGCATGCTCGACCGGATCTTCGACAACTACATTTCAACACCGCAGCAGACGATCATCTTCAATTCCATCCGGCCGGAAGCCGACCGCGATCCCTATGGCGACCGGCAGGCACGCGACATGCTCGACCGCACCTATGGCTGGCTCGACGACTACCTCAAAGGCCGGACATGGGCCGTGGGCGACACGTTCACGCTGGCCGACTGCGCCGCCGCTCCGGCCCTCTTCTATGCCGACTGGACGCACCGCATCGACGAAGGCTTCGCCAACCTGCACGCCTATCGCCGCCGCCTGCTTGCAAGGCCGTCCTTCGCCCGCGCCGTCGACGAGGCCCGTCCCTACCGCAGCTATTTCCCGCTCGGCGCGCCGGACCGCGACTGACGCGGCAAGCCTATGCGGGGAAACGCCGGCGATAGTGCGCGACGACATCCGGATTGCGCAGGTTGACCGGCAGGTCGCCCTTGAGGATGCGGATGGCTTCCGCAGCCGCGCCCGTTCCCATGCGCATCATGCTTTCGTCCGTGATACCAGCCAGATGCGGGGTGACGATGACATTGTCGAAGCCGAAATAGGCATGGTCCGCCGGAAGCGGCTGGGTGGAGAAGACGTCGAGCGCAGCACCGCCGATGCGACCCTCGCGCAAGGCCGCGATCAGCGCCGTATCGTCCACCACCGGACCGCGCGAGACATTGACGAGGATCGCGCCCGGCTTCATGCGCGCAATGCGCTTGCCATTGAGCAGGCCGGTCGTTTCCGGCGTCAGCGGACAGCAGAGCACGACGATGTCTGCCGTCGCGACGAGCTCGTCGACAGACAGGAAGCGCGTACCCTCCGGCAGGCTTTCCGGGGAGCGCGAATTGGCGACGACATCCATGCCGAAACCGTGCCTGGCGATGCGGAAGATCGCCTTGCCGACATTGCCCATGCCGATAATGCCG
>CAMPIK010000483.1 GCA_946886325.1 uncultured Shinella sp. | reverse complement strand
ATTCCGCCGGACCGATCGCCCAGCCGCTGCGGAAGCCCGGCGCGGCATGGGATTTCGAGATCGACGAGACGACGATGGTGCGCTCGGCAAGGTCAGGATTGTCGAAGGGCGAGGCGAAGGTGCCGTCGAAGACGAGTTCCTCGTAGACCTCGTCGCACACAAGCCAGAGGTCGTGCTTTCGGCAGACCGCGCCGATCGCAGCGATTTCTTCGGCCGACAGCACGGCCCCTGTCGGATTGTGCGGCGTGTTGAGAAGCAGCACGCGGCACTCCGGCGTGATCGCCGCTTCGAGGTCGGCGGCCTGCATGTGAAAGCCGTGCTCGGGCTTCAGCGGAACCGCCACCTGCTCGGCACCCGTCGAGCGGATGACGCCTTCATAGGTCGCATAGAGCGGATCGCCGACCAGCACCGCATCGCCCTTTTCCACCAGCCCCAGCATGACGGCGAAGAGCGCCGTCTGGGTGCCCGGGAAGCAGAGAACGTTCTCGCTGGTGACATCCGCCCGCCGCGCCTGGTATTTGCGGACCAGGGCATTGACGATCGAAGGTTCGCCGCGGCCGTTGGAATAGCGGTAGCGCCCGGCATGCATGGCGCGGATCGCCTCGGCGAAGAGGCTTGCATCCGGCGGCACATCAGGCTCGCCGATGGTGAGTTCCAGAATGTCGGCGCCTTCAGCCTTCATGCGCCGCGCTTCCACATGAAGCGCCCATTTTTCCGACCCCAGGCTGGCCAGACGGTCCGTGATGGATGCATAGCGCATGGCGCCCTCCCCGTGTTTCAGTTGTATTTGCCGGTCACACGGAAAGGCCCGTGCGATCGATTGTCTGGCCGAGCAGTGCCTCTATCGAGGTCAGCGCGATATCGACCAGTTCGTCCTTTTCAAACAGCTCCCCGGCCAGGCAGCCTTCGAGCCACAGGCCGTCGAGCAGGCCGTTGACGGCGATCGCCAGTTGCCGGCAGCGCTCCTTGGAAGCATCGGCGCCGCGCTCCGACAGAAAGTCGTGCAGCAGCCCTTCCAGCGCATCACGAAAGCCGAGATAGCCTTCGCGGTGGATGGCGGCGAGCGCCGGATCGACGCTGACCTTGCTGATGAAGGCGGCCCAGAGCGAGAGGCTGCGGCTGTTGGCAACGGGCTCGGTCAGGTTGATGACGATGAAGTCGCGAAGCCGCGTCTCCGGATCGCCGGTCACCCGTTCCGCCTTTTCCGTCAGCCGCGCGATGACCACCCGGTAGGCTTCCTGAAGGATGTGCTCCTTGGTCTGGAAATAATGCCGGATCAGCCCTGCCGTCACGCCCGCCTTGACCGCGATCTGCCGCACCGTCGCGCCTTCCAGCCCGAATTCCGCGATGCAGTCGAGCGTCGCCTCGATCAGGTCGTGGCGCCGCTCGGCCTCGGGGGCCCGGTGGAACGTCCGTCGCGTCATCGCCTCCCCTGCTCTCCTCGACGTTTCTTCTAGGCCGCGCGTCGCAACACCGGGCGCGTCAGGCAGGTCGGCCCGCCCTCGCAGGCGATGCAGAGCGCGTCCGCCTCGAAAGTCTCGACCGTGCAGCCGGCCGCCTCCATCGCCGCCTTGGTGGCCGGGAACCCTTCCACCATGATGACCTCGTAGGGCCTGGTCGGCAGCACGTTGAGCGACAGGCCGTTGCTGGCATGGAACTCGTCGGCCGGCGCCTCGATCAGGCGGATACCGCGCTTCTTCAACAGTTGGTAGAAGGCGGCGGGAAGCAGCGGTGCAAAGACGAGCGCCAGGTCGTCGGCAAGCGGGCTCATCACGCTCATCAGGTGAAGGCAGGCCTCCTCCCCCTGCCAGAGCGGCAGGTCATAGGCGAGAACAGAGATGCCATGCGGCAACAGCATCGTCGTCAACTGGTCGATGCCGTCCTGGTTCGTGCGCACGCCACGGCCAACGATGAGCGTCTTCGCATCAAGCCAGATGCAATCGCCGCCCTCCACCGTACCGGGCGCCTCGATGCGTCCGAGGACCGGAATCTGGCGCTCGGCATAGGCCTTCTCGTGCAGCGCGGTTTCGGCGACGCGCAGCGGCTTGCCCATGCGCAGCAGGATCGCGCCATGGTCGGACATCAGCGACGGGTCATGGGTGAACATCGCATCCGAGAGACCGTCGCCCGTGTCCTCCAGCCAGATGATCTCGGTACCGGACTTTTCAACAAGCGCGGCAAAGGCCCTGTACTGGCCGACCGCCTTCTTGCCGTCGAAGGTCGGGCCGTAATGCCATTTCGCCGGATCGGCCGCCTCAAGGCTCGGACCCGGCCGGCGCATCAGCACGCGCTTCAGGGGGGCGGACATTTCCTGCGAACCGTAGGCGGTCATTCGGTGCTCCTGCTGGAAAAACGATCAGATGGCGGGGGTGCCGGAAATTTCGGCGTCATGGCTATTATACGCTTGAATAATTACTCCACAAGTGCCACGATGGGAGAAATGGAACAGCGGTGACGGGCCGAAGATGCCCGCGCCAACAAGAAAAACAGGGGAACATTGGCATGCTCGTTGCACCGATTTTCCGTGCGCCGGAGACAACTCCGCGATGACGGAACGCGCCGAGGCAATCGCGGTCCGGGACCTGCACAAGCGCTTCGGACCGCTCGAGGTTCTCAAGGGAGTTTCGCTGACCGCGCATGAGGGCGACGTGATCGCCATCATCGGCGGCTCCGGCTCCGGCAAGTCGACCTTCCTGCGCTGCATCAACATGCTGGAATTGCCAAGCGCCGGCAGCGTGACCATCCACGGCGAGACGATCGCCATGAAGAAGGACGGGCACGGCGGCCAGATGCCTGCTGACCGCAAGCAGGTCCAGCGCATCCGCTCCCGCCTCGGCATGGTGTTCCAGAGCTTCAATCTCTGGCAGCACATGACCATCCTCGAAAACGTCATCGAGGCGCCGATCCATGTGCTCGGCGTCCGGAAGGACGAGGCCATATCCCGCGCCGAGACCATCCTGAAGCGCGTCGGCCTGTTCGAGAAGCGCGACGCCTATCCCTCGTTCCTCTCC
>CAMPIK010000482.1 GCA_946886325.1 uncultured Shinella sp. | reverse complement strand
GTCTCGGGCAATGTCTCACTCTATAACGAGACGAACGGCGTCGCGATCCTGCCGACCCCTACCATAGCCGGCGTCGGCCTCATCCCCGACTGGTCGCAGATGGCCCGCATTGGCGGGGCGAAGGACGGCGATCAACTCCTGCTTATCGGCAGCGACGGCAGCCATCTCGGCCAGTCGATCTATCTGCGCGACGTGCTCGGCATCGTCGACGGCTCCGCACCCGAGGTCGATCTCCATGCGGAACGCCGCAACGGCGACTTCGTCCGCTCGGCGATCCGCAACGGACAGGTGACGGCCTGCCACGACATCTCGTCGGGCGGACTGGCGCTGGCGCTTGCCGAAATGGCCATGGCCTCGGGCAAGGGTGTCTCGGTCGATCTCGATCAATCGCAGGGCGCGCCGCATGCCCTGCTCTTCGGCGAGGACCAGGCGCGCTACGTGATTGCCGTGCCGGCCGATCTCGCCAATTTCCTCTCAGCCAATGCGGAAGGCGTCGGCGTTCCCTTCCGCCGCCTCGGCACCGTCGGCGGGTCCACGCTTGCGGTCGGCACGCTCCTGTCGCTCTCGATTGAGCAATTGCGCGACGCCCATGAATCGTGGTTCCCTGACTTCATGGATGGCAGCGCCAATGCTGCCGCAGCAGCGGAATAACGAGGAGCAGACCCATGCCCATGGCCCCAGGCGACATCGAAGACATGATCAAGGCCGGCATTCCCGGCGCGAAGGTCACGATCCGCGATCTTGCCGGCGACGGCGACCACTATGCGGCCGAAGTCGTGGCGGAGGCCTTCCGCGGCAAGACGCGCGTCCAGCAGCACCAGATGGTCTACAACGCGCTGAAGGGCAACATGGGCGGCGTGCTGCACGCGCTCGCCCTTCAGACTTCCGCACCGGACTGACGACGCCGATGGCCGGGCTTTTCAACGAACTCGTCTCCGGCGTCGTCGACAGCGCGCTCAAGGAAATTCTGAAGAAGACCGGCACAAAGTCGACGAGCAAGCGCAAGAAGCGCCGGTCGACCACGACAACGAAAACGAGCACGCCCCGCCGTTCGACCCGCAAGGCCTCCGGCGGCCTGCTCGCCGAGATCGTCGAGGCGGCGCTCTCGAAGAAGCCCGCCCGCAAGCAGGTCAGCCGCCGCAAGACGTCCCGGTCGCGCAGCAAGACGAAGCGCCGGACCGCCTGACGGATATCCGCTTTTTCGTGAGGTCCATCAGGATTTTTCGCCGCCGGGGCTGTAAATAACGCCGTTGCGTGTTATCTATCCGGCAAAGATGGCCCGACCATTTCCATCCGGGCAGCGAAGGATCAGCAAGATGAGTGGCATCAACGATTTCATCGACAACGAGGTCAAGAGCAACGACGTCGTCGTCTTCATGAAGGGCACCCCCCAGTTCCCGCAATGCGGATTTTCCGGCCAGGTCGTGCAGATTCTCGACTATATCGGCGTCGACTACAAGGGCATCAACGTGCTCGCCGATGCCGATCTGCGCCAGGGCATCAAGGACTATTCCAACTGGCCGACGATCCCGCAGCTCTACGTCAAGGGCGAGTTCGTGGGCGGTTGCGACATCGTGCGTGAAATGTTCCAGGCGGGCGAATTGCAGTCCCACCTCGAGGAACAGGGCATTTCGGTGAAGGCCGCCTCCTGAGCGGCACCGCGGTCTCCCCGACCGTTTGGCATTGCCGAGGCGCCGCACCCCAGCGGCGCCTTATCTCTTTCATGGATTGATTTGTTATGACCGGACTTTCCGTTGAATCGGCCCGGCGCCTCGGCGGCATGGGCAAGGTTGAATTCATTGCGCTCATGGCGCTGCTGATGGCGCTGAATGCACTGGCGATCGACATCATGCTGCCCGGTCTCCAGGAGATCGGCGCAAGCCTCGGCGTCACCAACGAAAACCACCGCCAATATGTCATCTCGGCCTATCTGATCGGCTTTGCGCTGGCGCAGCTTGCCTATGGTCCGCTCTCCGACCGCTTCGGGCGGCGCGCGCCGATGTTCGTCGGCCTCGGAATCTACATCGCCTCTTCGCTGCTGGCCGTGATGGTGCCGAGCTTCGGCGCCCTGCTGGCGCTCCGTTTCATCCAGGGCATCGGCTCGGCGGCGATGCGCGTCATCACCATTTCGATCGTCCGCGACATCTTCGGCGGTCGTGCCATGGCGGAAGCCATGTCGCTGATCATGATGGTCTTCATGGTCGTACCGGTCCTGGCGCCGGGCATCGGCCAGACGGTCATGATCTTCGGCGACTGGCACCTGATCTTCATTTTCATGGCGATCATGGCGGCCTGCGTCGGAAGCTGGATGTATGTGCGCCTGCCCGAGACGCTGGCACCGGAGGACATGCGCCCTTTCACGCCGCGCTCGATCGTCGAGGGTTTCCGGATCGTGCTGACAAACCGCGTGGCGCTTTGCTACACGCTGGCGAGCACGTTCATCTTCGGTGCGCTCTTCGGCTTCATCAACTCGGCACAGCAGATCTATGTCGGCATCTACGGGCTTGGCGTCTGGTTTCCCGTCGCCTTCGCCGGCGTCGCCGCCTTCATGGCCTTCTCGTCCTTTGTCAACTCGCGCCTCGTCGGCCGGTTCGGCATGCGGCCGCTCTCGCATGGCGCGCTCCTGGGCTTCCTGGCCGTCAACGGTCTGTGGCTGGTGCTGACGCTCTCCTGGACGGACAACCTGCTGCCCTTCCCGCTCTTCATCGTGCTCTTCGCGCTCGCGATGTTCCAGTTCGGCTGGATCGGCTCGAACTTCAACTCGCTCGCCATGGAACCGCTCGGCCACGTGGCCGGCACGGCCTCCTCCGTGCTCGGCTTCATGGGCACGGCGGGCGGCGCGATCCTCGGCGGCGCGATCGGACAGGCCTTCAACGGCACGTCCGTTCCGCTTGTCGCCGGTTTCTTCATCCTGTCGATCATAGGGCTTGTCTTCGTGCTGATCGCCGAGAAGGGAAAACTCTTCCAGCCGCACAACAAGCCGGTCTGACGAGGGCTGGTCGATAAAGCATCGA
>CAMPIK010000481.1 GCA_946886325.1 uncultured Shinella sp. | reverse complement strand
CGGCGCTGCAGGTCGAGCGCAACGTCATGTTCATGATCCTGACGCTGATCGTGCTCGTCGCCGCGCTCAACATCATCTCCGGCCTGATCATGCTGGTGAAGGACAAGGGCAGCGACATCGCCATTCTGCGCACAATGGGCGCCACGTCCGGCGCCATCATGCGCATCTTCTTCATGACGGGGGCTGCCATCGGCACGGTCGGCACCTTCGCCGGCGTGGCGCTCGGCGTCATCGTCTGCCTGAACGTCGAATCGATCCGCCAGTTCTTTTCCTGGATCTCCGGCACGACGCTGTTCAATCCCGAACTCTATTTTTTAAGCCAGCTTCCGGCCGACATGAACGCCGGCGAGACGGTGACCGTCATCGTCATGGCGCTGACGCTCTCCTTCCTGGCGACCATCTTCCCGGCCTGGCGGGCGTCGAAGCTCGATCCGGTCCAGGCGCTCCGTTACGAATAGGAATTTCCGACAGATGAATGCGCGCGTGGCACTTCAGCTCACCGGCGTCGAACGCCACTACGGCCAGGGCGAGACCGTTCTCAGCATCCTGAAGGGCGCCGATTTTTCGCTGCGGAGCGGCGAGACCGTGGCTCTCGTCGCTCCGTCAGGCACGGGCAAGTCGACGCTGCTGCACATTGCCGGCCTTCTGGAACGGCCGGATGCCGGCGAGGTGAAGATCAACGGCGTCTCCTGCGGCGACCTGCCGGACGACCAGCGCACGTCGATCCGCCGCGGCGAGATCGGCTTCGTCTACCAGTTCCACCATCTGCTGCCGGAGTTTTCCGCGCTGGAAAACATCATGATGCCGCAGCTGATCGCCGGCCTGTCGAAATCAGAGGCTGCCGAGCGCGCGGCGCAGCTTCTTGACTATATGCGCATCGGCCACCGCGCCGAGCACCGCCCGTCCGAACTGTCGGGCGGCGAGCAGCAGCGAGTCGCGATCGCGCGTGCCGTCGCCAATGCGCCGCTGGTCCTGCTCGCCGACGAGCCGACCGGCAATCTCGATCCCGAGACCGCGGGCTATGTCTTCGAGGCGCTGGAAGCTCTTGTGCGCCAGTCGGGGCTGGCGGCCATGATCGCCACGCACAACCACGAACTCGCCTCGCTGATGGACCGCCGCGTGACGATCGAGGACGGGCTCGTTCGCGAGCTTTGAGCCTCCGGGCGCGTTCATAGTTCGCGAACGGCAGTGCCTGCATCACAGGTGCGTCAGTCGCGATAGCCGCAGGCCTTCTGGCCGATCGCGTCGTCCCAGTCCTTCAGGAGCACGAAGGCGGCCTTTGCCGTGACCGGCTTGTCGTCGGCCTTGCCCTTGCCCGTCAGCACATTGAGGTCGCAGGATTTCGTCCGGTTCTCGCCGTTCTCGTCCATCTCGACCGTGTCGTAGCCGGAGAAGGTGTAGCCGGCGACGATGAAGTCGAAATTCCGGTAGGCGACGGTCAGCGTCTGGCGCCAGCGCTCGCGGCCGATCGTTTCGTTCTTCGTGATCACCTGCAGCGAACCGTTCGCCATGGCGACGAGTTCCGGTTCCTGGCCGGACATCGTCATGCTGCCCCAGAGCGTGTTCGGCAGCGATGCCGCGAGCTCCAGCCGCGCCTCGTTCGTCTTGTGCAGGTAGATATAGAGCCCGTTGTCGACATCGCTCTCGTCCGTCGGCCGGACCACCAGCGCGAGGTCGGGCGTGCCGTCCTTGTCCCAGTCGCCTGCCGCCGCGGCGACGACCCGATCCGCCGGAAAATCCTCCGCGCTTGCCGTGGAACTGGCCATCGAAGCGGTCAGGAGAAGCGGGATGAGAAAGGCCGATCGCATGGTTTTGTCTCCGTTGGAGGCCGCAGCCTATCCAAAGGGCGGGCCTGCTTCCAGTGCTGTCAAGGGCCGTGCCAACTTTGTCCACGGATGGCTTGACATGAGAATAAAAAGAGAACAAAATAAAAACATAATAGGAAAGGGAGCCACCAATGACCGATTTTCTCCGTGATCTTGCCGCTTTCACCTCCATGGCGATGTTCGTCGCCAGCTTCGCCGTCATCGTTCTCGGGATGTAGCCGCCGGCACTACGCCGTCATTCGATCCCGTCCGCATGTGGGCGCGAAACGGGACGGGAGATCGGGGAAAACCTCCCGAACGTGACGTCCCGTTCCCAACGGCCCTGCGAATCCGTGTAGGCTTGCCTCGCAATCAACGAGGTATGGCATGGCGGACAAGATGGCGGATCGAAATGCGGGCGGGACGGCAGGCGGCGCGACGCCGCAATTCGTCCATCTGCGTGTTCACTCGGCCTATTCGCTGCTCGAGGGCGCGCTGCCGATCAAGAAGATCATCTCCAAGGCGGTCGGCGACCAGCAGCCGGCGATCGCCATCACGGATACGAACAACCTCTTCGCCGCGCTCGAATTCTCGCAAAAGGCCATGGACGACGGCATCCAGCCGCTGATCGGCTGCCAGCTGTCGATCGACATGGAAGACGAGGGCGAGGGAGAACGCCGCGGCGGCCAGGCGCAGTTGGCAAAGCTGCCGTCGATCGTGCTTCTGGCCGCGACGGATGCCGGATATACCCGCCTCGTCGATCTCGTCAGCCGCGTCTATCTGGAGGGCGAGGGCGTGCAGCAGACGCGGATTGCCGCGTCCTGGCTGGAAGGCGGAACGGAGGGGCTGATCGCGCTCACCGGTGCTTTGGGTGGCCCCGTGGACATGGCCTTCCTCGCCGGGCAGCCGGCGCTCGGCACGGCGCGGCTCTTGACGCTGAAGCGGCTCTTCGGCGATCGGCTCTATGTCGAATTGCAGCGCCACGGGCGCTTCGACCGGCGGCACGAGCGGCGCATGGTCGATCTCGCCTATGCCCATGACCTGCCGCTGGTGGCGACGAACGAACCGTTCTTTCCCGCACCCGACGATTATGACGCGCATGATGCGCTGATGGCCGTGGCGCACAATGCGATGGTCTCCGACGACAACCGTTTCCGCCTGTCGCCGGACCACTACATGAAGAGCCGCAAGGACATGGCGACGCTCTTTG
>CAMPIK010000480.1 GCA_946886325.1 uncultured Shinella sp. | reverse complement strand
TCTTCTGCTCGATGGAGATGGCCGGCGACAGGCCGTCGATCTGGTCGACGTCCGGTTTCTGCATCATCTCGAGGAACTGGCGGGCATAGGCCGACAGGCTCTCGACATAACGACGCTGGCCCTCGGCATAGATCGTGTCGAAGGCGAGCGACGACTTGCCCGAACCCGACAGGCCCGTCATGACGATCAGGCTGTTGCGGGGGAGGTCGAGGTCGATGCCCTTGAGATTGTGCTCGCGCGCGCCGCGAATGGAAATGGTCTTGAGTTCGCTCATGGTGTCCAGCGTCAGGTGAGGGGTGCGCTTCCTATGTAGGGACGGGACCCGGCCTGTCCATGCGCATTTCGATGAATCACTGCGTCATTCCGATTCGGTTGACAAGAGTGTAGAGTGTTACTAGAACAAAAAAAGAACAAAATGAAGCCGAATGATCTGTGGCCGAATGATCTGTGGATTGTCGGCGGCGCGGGCGGCGCCGGTGCGGCCCAGCCGATATGATGGGCCGATTGCACGAAACGAGACCGGGCGCCTTGCGCCCGGCGCGGATACAGGGACTGAAAGTATGGCTGGCAGCGTCAACAAGGTGATCCTCATTGGAAATGTCGGTGCGGATCCGGAAATCCGCCGCACGCAGGACGGCCGGCCGATCGCCAACCTGCGCATCGCGACCTCGGAAAGCTGGCGCGACCGCAATTCCGGCGAGCGCCGCGAAAAGACCGAGTGGCACACGATCGTCGTCTTCAACGAAGGCCTCTGCAAGGTCATCGAGCAATATGTGAAGAAGGGCGCGAAACTCTATATCGAGGGCGCGCTGCAGACCCGCAAGTGGCAGGACCAGACCGGCAACGACCGTTACTCGACCGAAGTCGTGCTGCAGGGCTTCAATTCGACGCTGACCATGCTGGACGGACGCGGCGAAGGCGGCGGCGACCGGCGCGGCGGCGACATGGGCGGATCGAATTTCGGCGGCGACCAGAATTACGACGACTACGGCTCCAAGCCGGCTGCGTCGTCCGGCCGCTCGGCCGGCGGCGGCGCACCGTCCTTCTCGCGCGACATGGACGACGACATTCCGTTCTGAGGACGGTGGCCGTTCTGAGGGCGATGGCGTTTTCCCGCGTCGATCGCTGACCCGGCGCGCGGTATCCCCGCTCATCGCAGCGGAATAGCGTGGTTGTCGGCTGGCCGGATCGCCCGTCAATCCCGAAACGAGGGTCCGGCCGAGGCCGTGATCCGCACGCGTGGAGGCATGGCATGGCAATCGACATTGCAAGCGATGGGGCAAGCGACGGGGCAATCGAAAAGACCGAGCGGGACGTGTTGCATCTCCCGCCCGGCGAAGGCCGCAGCTACGCGCTCGGGCGCATGTCGGCCGTCTTCAAGGCAGACGAGGGCGAGACCGGCAGCCGCTACAGCGTCTCCGAATGGTGGCTCGATCCCGGATGCGACGGTCCAGGCGCCCATTCGCACGCGGCCAATGACGAACTTTTCTACGTGATCGAGGGCGTCGCCAGCATTCTTGCCGGCGAGGACTGGATCGAAGCGCCGGCCGGCACATTCCTGCGCATCCCGGCGACGGTCATCCACGATTTTGCCAACCGGTCGGAGGCGCGCGTCGGCCTGTTCAACGTCTTCCTGCCCGGCGGCTTCGAGCGCAACATGCCGTCGATCGTGCAATGGTTTGCGGACAATCCTCAAGCTTGACGACTAAACTGTCCGGGTCGAGTCGTGGTCAGGTGAGAAAGACCGCCTTGATCCCGTCGACAACGAACTGCACCGCCAGGGCAGCCAGGATCACGCCGAGAAGGCGCGTGAGGATCGCGCGGCCGGTGACACCCAGATAGCGGTCGACGCGCTCGGCGACGACGAGTGCCAGAAACAGCAGCGCCAGGCAGAAGGCGATCACGAGGATCAGCCCGCCCCGTTCGACCGGCGAGGGGAAGGAGCCCGACAGCAGGATCGTCGCGGAAATGGCGCCCGGTCCGGCAATCAGCGGCAGCGCCAGCGGGAAGACCGCGATATTGTGCATCTGGTCGCGCGTGATCGCCGTCTCGCTGGTCTTTTCCTTGCGCTCCTGCCGACGCTCGAAGATCATCTCGAAGGCGATCCAGAAGAGCAGCAGGCCGCCGGCGATCCGGAAGGCGCCGATCGAGATGCCGAGCAGCGACAGCACGCCGGCACCGGTCAGCGCGAAGACGGCAAGGATGCCGAAGGCAATCAGCGTGCCGCGCAGCGCCACCTGCTTGCGCTGGGCGCGATCCATGCCGACCGTCAGGCCGAGGAATATCGGCGCCAGTCCCGGCGGGTCGATCGTCACGAGAAGCGTCGTGACGGCGTTGACGAGTAGGTCGAGATTGAACATCCGGCTGTCCCCCTGCCGTCGGCGACGAGCGCCGTCGGGACCCTTTCTAGGCGAGGGAAGGGCATGTGAAAAGACATTCGGGCACGGATTCGGCCGGACGCCTTGGAAATGCTCCAATCCCCGGATTTTTCGTGCAAAAGCCTGTTCAAAACCTTCGGCAAAATTGGCGCCGGAAGCGGCGGTAGGCTATAAAATCGGCACTGATTCTGAACAAAGATCGTGATCCAAATTGACAGAGCAATCGACACCCGGCGGCAAGAACCCTCCCGGCATTGAGCCTATTTCCATTATCGAGGAAATGCAGCGCTCCTATCTCGACTATGCGATGAGCGTAATCGTGAGCCGTGCGCTTCCCGACGTTCGCGACGGCCTGAAGCCCGTGCATCGGCGCATCCTCTACGGGATGAGCGAACTCGGCATCGACTGGAACAAGAAATACGTCAAATGCGCCCGCGTCACCGGTGACGTGATGGGTAAGTACCACCCGCACGGCAACCTGGCGATCTACGACGCGCTCGCCCGCATGGCGCAGGACTGGTCGCTCCGCCTGCCGCTGATCGATGGGCAGGGCAATTTCGGCTCCGTCGACGGCGATCCGCCGGCGGCCGAACGCTACACCGAGTGCCGGCTCGAAAAGGCCGCCCATTCGCTGCTCGACGA
>CAMPIK010000479.1 GCA_946886325.1 uncultured Shinella sp. | reverse complement strand
CAGCCGGGCGGGCGTAGGTCGTGTTTCTGCCTGCTGTGCTCGAGCAGGCCGAAAGGACGGTCAGCACGACGGGAAGGGCGATCAGGATCAGTCGGATGGGCATCGTGGTCTCCGGATGAGGGCTGCTTCGATGACGGACGATATCCCGCAGTCCGCGCCGCCGCAATCGCCTGACCGCGGTCATCGCCATTGCCCTCGACACGGCGCCAAAGATTCAGACGCGCAGCGATGCCGCACTGCAATGACCCGTTGCATTGCGGTGCGTTCTCCGACACTCTCGTATCCGGCCCGCCAATTCGAGCGCCTGAACCGTGTTGTCGCACCGGGGTCGCTCCGCGGTCTCCTCCAGGGCCGGAGGAACCGCCCGCGACCGTTCAGGGGGAATCATGTCGATCTATTTTCTCGCCCTTCTCATCGGGGTGGTCGCGGGCCTTCGCGCCATGACCGCTCCCGCCGCCGTCAGCATTGGCGCGGCACTCGGCTGGCTACCGGTTTCGGCGACCTGGGCCGCCTTCATGGGCTACCGCTTCACGCCCTATATCTTCGGCGCGCTCGCGCTCGTCGAGTTCGTCACCGACCAGTTGCCCTCGACGCCGAGCCGCAAGGTGCCGCAGCAATTCGGCGCGCGCATCGTCAGCGGCGCCTTCTGCGGTGCCGTTGTCGCGACGGCCGGCGGCGTCTCGCCGATCATCGGCGGCGTCGTCGGCATCATCGGCGCGGTTATCGGCACGCTTGGCGGCGCGGAAGCCCGCAAGCGGCTGGTCGCCGCCATCGGCGGCAAGGACCTGCCGATCGCGCTTCTTGAAGACGCCGTCGCCGTTCTGCTCGGCCTCTTCGTGGTGGCATCCGTCCTATGAGCACTGTTTATGACGACATCATCATCGGGGCCGGCCAGGCCGGCCCCTCGCTTGCCGGGCGGCTAACAGCCACCGGCCGGCGCGTCGCGCTGATCGAGCGCAAACATGTCGGCGGCACCTGCGTCAACACCGGCTGCATGCCGACCAAGGCGATGGTGGCAAGCGCCTATGCGATGAACCTGGCCCGCCGCTCCGCCGACTACGGCGTCGCGCTCGACGGGCCTCCCAAGGTCGATTTCGCCCGCGTCATGGCGCGCAAGGACAAGGTGCGTCTCGACGCACGCGCCGGCACCGCGGCCTGGCTCGAGGGCATGGAGAACTGCACGCTGGTGCGCGGCCACGCCCGCTTTCTCGACCCGCACAGGATCGCCGTCGGCGACGCGGAGATGACCGCCGAACGGTTTTTCCTCAATGTCGGCGGCCGGGCCGTCATCCCGGATTTCCCCGGCCTTGCGGATGTGCCCCATCTCACCAATGTCCAGATGATGGACCTCGACGCCCTGCCCCGCCATCTCGTCATCATCGGCGGCAGCTATATCGGGCTCGAATTCGCGCAGATGTTCCGCCGCTTCGGTTCCGAGGTGACGGTGGTCGAGCGCGGCGCGCGGCTGATCGGGCGGGAGGACCCGGACATCTCGGATGCGGTGCAGGACATTCTCGTACGCGAGGGCATCGCGATCCGGCTCGGCGCGGACGACATCCGTTTCGCCAGAGACGGCGACGGCGTCGCGGTGACGGTCAGCAAGGCCGATCCGGTGCCGCTCAGCGCCTCGCATGTGCTGGTCGCGACCGGCCGCCGCCCGAACACCGACGATCTCGGGCTCGATGCCGCCGGCGTCGAAACCGATGCGCGCGGCTATGTCACGGTGGACGAGAGCCTGCAGAGCACCGTTCCGCATATATGGGCGATGGGCGACTGCAACGGCCGCGGCGCCTTTACCCACACCGCCTATAACGACTTCGAGATCGTCGCGGCCAATCTCATCGACAGTGACTCGCGCAAGGTTTCGGACCGCATCACCACCTATGCGCTCTATATCGACCCGCCGCTCGGCCGCTGCGGCATGAGCGAGACGGAAGCGCGCAAGTCGGGACGCAACATTCTCGTCGGCACGCGGCCGATGGCGCGCGTCGGGCGGGCGATCGAAAAGGGCGAGACGCTGGGCTTCATGAAGGTGGTCGCCGACCGGGACACGCAGGAAATCCTCGGCGCCTCGCTGCTCGGCACCGGCTGCGACGAGGCCGTGCAGAGCATTCTCGACGTCATGTATGCGAAGAAGCCCTACACGACGATCACGCGGGCGGTGCATATCCATCCGACCGTGACCGAACTGATACCGACGGTCTTCGGCGACATGGTGCCGGCCGAATAGCGGAGCGCCGACATCAGGGGTTCACCCGCGGTGTTGCAGCGCGCCTGCCGCTCAGGGGCCGTTCACGAGGTTGAGGATGAGCTGGTGCACGTTGCCGCCCTGGCTCAGTTCCGCGCGATCGTAGCTGCTGTTGCGCTCCCGGTGCGCGGCGGCGAGCGGCGCGAGGCGGTTGGTCAGTTCCTTGCGGATCTTGCGGCAGCCGGGATCGTCGGCCACGCTGAGGCCGACGGTCACCGCCTCGATCTGGCGGGCGAGTTCCTCGATGTAGTCACCGTGCACGCGCTCATGCGCCTCGACGCCGGCGATGAAGGTCTTCCAGCTGGCGTCCACATCAGCGGCAAGCCCGGCCGGCGCCTTCGGCAGCGTGTAGGTGATGACGAGCCGCGGCACGGCGGAGGCCAGCACGCAGCCGCCGTCGCGCGGCTGGTAGTCGCGCCGCCAGGTGAGCTGGAAATCCGTATGCGCGATCGCCCGCCCGACGCCGACCTTCGGCCCGCGTTCGCCAATCGAGCCATAGAGTTCGGCCCCGGTCGCGCCGCGGATCGCATAGGTCTCGACCCGCTCGGTCGGTTTCCATTCGGCGGCAACGGGGGTGGCGAGCGAAAGGCTCGTCAAGAGGGCGATCAAGACCTGCTTCATAGACGGCATGACTGCGCCGTCATGTGGCGGAGATTTCCGTCGCGCAAAACTAGAGCAACTGGTCGAGAAGACGGCGCGCGTCGCATGCGTTCTCCTCCATGCGGCTGTTGCGATAGGCGGCGACCCTCTGCCGATGGCTGTCGAGTTCCGCTGAA
>CAMPIK010000478.1 GCA_946886325.1 uncultured Shinella sp. | reverse complement strand
TCCGTCGTCACGATATAGGTGCTGCCCCAGATCGCCGGTGCCGTGGCCGTCAGCAGGATGTCGCCGGTGCGGGTCATCGATTTATCTCCACGTCAATTATCTCTAACTCAAGATATATTGCTTTATCTTGACGTCAAGATAAATTTTCGCATAGTCCGGCCATGGACCATGTCGATCGCATTCTTGAACAATGGAACCGGGAGCGCCCGGACCTCGACGTCGCGCCGATGGGCCTGCTCGGCCGCATCGCGCGGCTGCGCACGCATCTTGCCCGCGAGGTCGAGCAGACGCTCGCCGGGCACGGGCTGAACTCGGCCACCTTCGACGTTCTGGCGACGCTCCGCCGCTCCGGCCCGCCCTATGCGCTGTCGCCGGGCGACCTGCTGGCCACCACCATGGTCAGCTCCGGCACCATGACGAACCGCCTCGACCAGCTCGAAAAGGCCGGCCTCGTCGCCCGCACGCACAATCCGGAGGATCGCCGCAGCGTCATCATCGCGCTGACGGAGAAGGGCCGCACGGTGGTCGATGAGGCCGTGACCGCCCATGTCGCCAACCAGCATCGGCTTGTGAAGACCCTGTCCAGCGAAGAGCAGAAACAACTGGACGGGCTGCTGCGGACATTCCTCGGGCGCTTCGAGGACTGAGAGGCAGCACCTCCGGCCTCAGAGCCGGGAGACGGCCGCGGCCACGCGCTTCAAATGCGCCTGCCGTTTCGCATCGTCGTTGCGGTCCATGTCGGCGAGGTTCAGCATGCGGAAATCGACGCCCGGCGAGCAGAATTTCGCGATGCCGCGTTTCAGGATGCGCTTCACCGGATTGCCCATGTAGAGGTTGACGACCCACCAGGGCGAACCCGTCGTGGTGAAGGCGCGGAAATGGCGGATATTGCCGAGCAGCGGCACGATGCGCCCGCCCGCCGGATCGGCCGCGAAGGCGGCGCCGGGCACGAAAACCCGGTCGAAGAAGCCTTTCAGGATCGCCGGCATGTTGAACCACCATTGCGGGAAGACGAGGAACAGCGCGTCCGCTGCCTTCAGCCGCTCCACCATGCCGGCCACGGCCGATGCATCGTAGTCATTGCTGAAATAGCCGCCGCGCTCCGCCGGCGACAGGCGCGGATCGAAATCCTCGCGATAGAGATCCAGCACATCGACGCTGTGGCCGCCCGCCTCCAGCGTCTCGCGGATGGTCCTCGCCACGGCGGCGGCAAAACTGTCCTCGAGCGGATGGGCGAGCACCAGCAGGATCTTCATGGTCAGAACAGCGAGCCCTGGTTCGGCGGTCCGCTGCCCGGACCCGGCTTCGGCGTCTTTCGCGTGCGCGGCGCCGGCGGCGTGTCGCTTGCTCCGGCGACGGCTTCGACGGACCCGTCGGCGAACTCGATCGACAGCATCATGCCGGACGCGACCTCGGCTGCCGCCTTCAGCGGCTGGCCCTCGCCGTCGCGCACCAGCGCATAGCCGCGTCCCAGCACGTTCTTGTAGGAGAGCGACTGCAACATGCGGTCATGCGCCAGAAGCTGCGCGCGGTTCCTGCCGAGCGTGCCCTTCAGGGCAGCATCGGCGCGGACCGACAGTCCCGCCAGCCGGTCGCGCGAGCGCCCCATCTGCGCGGAAATCCTTGCCGGCGTCGCCCGCAGCGACACCTCTGCCGCCGACACCCGCGCCCGCAGCCGGTCGATCTGCCGCTCGACGATGCGCTCGGCACGGACCATCCGGTCGGCGACGATCTGCCGCCGCTCGGCGATGCGGGTGGCAAGCACCTCCGGGCGAAGATGCGCAGCGACGCGCTCGAAGCTGCGGCGCTTGTTGACCGTGTTCATCTGCAGCCCGCGCCCGAGGCCGGCGGCCGCCTCGTCGAAGCGACGGCGCGGCAGGGCGAGCAACTGGTCGAGCGAGGGAAGCGCGCGGGCAAGCGAGCGCACCGCCTGCCGGCGATTGTCCATCTGGCGGCTTGCGGCACCGGAGAGCCGCGCGCCGAGCGTGGCGATCGCCGCTTCCAGTTCCGCCTTCACCGGCACGGCCATTTCGGCAGCTCCCGTCGGCGTCGGCGCGCGCCGGTCGGCGGCATGGTCGATCAGCGTCCAGTCGGTCTCGTGGCCGACGGCCGAGATCAGCGGAATGGCGGAGCTTGCTGCCGCCCGCACGACGACCTCGTCGTTGAAGCTCCAGAGATCCTCCAGGCTGCCTCCGCCACGCGCGACGATCAGCACTTCGGGCCGCGCGATCGGCCCGCCCGGCTGCATCGCGTTGAAGCCCGTGATCGCCGCCGCCACCTCCTCGCCGGAGCCTTCGCCCTGCACCTTGACCGGCCAGACGACGACATGGACGGGAAAGCGGTCGGCGATACGGTGCAGGATGTCGCGGATGACCGCGCCGGTCGGTGACGTCACCACGCCGATGACCCTCGGCAGGAAGGGGAGCGGGCGCTTGCGCCCCTCCTCGAACAGGCCCTCGGCCGCAAGCTTGCGCCGCCGTTCCTCCAGCAGCGCCATCAGCGCGCCGGCGCCGGCCGGCTCCATCTGCTCGATGACGATCTGGTATTTCGACGATCCGGGGAAGGTGGTGATGCGGCCCGTCGCGATCACCTCCATGCCCTCCTCCGGCTTGAACTTCAGCCGCGGATAGCTGCCCTTCCAGACGACGGCATCGATGCGCGCGCGGTCATCCTTGAGGCTGAAATAGGCATGGCCCGAGGAATGCTGGCCGCGAAAACCGGAAATCTCGCCGCGCACGCGCACCTGGTCGAAGGCCTGTTCCACCGTGCGCTTGATCGAGCCGGAGAGCTCGGAAACCGAGTATTCGGCGAGATTCGACGGCGAATCGGGATCGGGAAACATGCTCATTCTCCCTTTGTAGCGCAGTCGGCGATCAAGGCCAGCCTCTCCGCCGCGCCGTCCCCGTTCTTCCCCGCGCATCCCCGCCCTCTCCGGCCGGCAGACAATGGGGCGACGCAAACCTCAGGAGAAGAACCGATGCCCGATCCCTTTGCCCAGCACGCCGCCGCCCTTGATGCACCGGCAA
>CAMPIK010000477.1 GCA_946886325.1 uncultured Shinella sp. | reverse complement strand
CCGATGCGGGCGGAAAGCGCGATGAGGGCTTCGAATTCGGGACTGCGTATCATCAGGTCGCGGCTCTCAATCTCTGTTCGGCTCCGGTGAACCATTCGGCAAAGGCGGCCTTCTCGGCCTCGTTCATGTGCAGGCCGTGTTTGGTGCGGCGTTCGAGAATGTCCTCCGGCGTCACGGCCCATTCGGTCTCGACGAGGAAGCGCGCCTCGCGCTCCCGGAGATAGGGCCCGAAGCTCTGGCCGAGGTCGGAAACGGAGGCCGCATCGCCGATCAACCGATAGGCGCGCGTGCCGTAGAGGCGGGCATAGTGCTTGGCGAGATCGGGCGTCAGCCAGCGGTAGCGGGCGCGAAGCTCGCCGAGGAACTGGTCGAAATCCGCATCCGGAATGTCGCCGCCGGGCAGGCTGGCCTTCGCCGTCCAGGCCGGCCCCATCGCCGGGAAGAACGGCCTGATCTTCTCCAGCGCGTGCTCGGACAGCTTGCGGAAGGTGGTGATCTTGCCGCCGAAGACCGAGAGCAGCGGCGCCCGTCCGTCGCCGCCGTCGACCTCGAAGATATAGTCGCGCGTCACCGCGCTCGGGTTCTCCGCATTGTCGTCATAGAGCGGCCTGACGCCCGAGAAGGAATGGATGATGTCGCTTTCGACGAGCTGCTGCTTGAAGTAGCGGTTCACCGATTTCAGCAGATAGGCGATCTCGTTGCCGTCGGCCGCCACGTCCTCCGGCCGTCCTTCATAGGGAATGTCGGTGGTGCCGATCAGCGCCAGGTCGTTCTGGTAGGGGTTGATGAAGATCACCCGCTTGTCCGGGTTCTGCACCAGATAGGCCTGCCGCCCCTCCCAGAATTTCGGCACGATGATGTGGCTGCCCTTGACGAGCCGCACGTTGCGCGTCGAGTTGAGGCCCGCCACCCGGCCGATGACGTCGTTGACCCAGGGGCCGGCCGTGTTGACGAGGCAACGCGCCGTGACCGTGCGTTTCTCGCCCGTCAGCGTATCGGTGAGTTCCGCCGTCCAGAGCGGACCGTCGCGCCGGACGATGGAACAGGCGGTGCGGGTCATCAGCTTCGCGCCTTTTTCCTGCGCGGCCAGCGCATTGAGCAGAACAAGCCGGGAATCATCCACCCAGCAGTCGGAATATTCAAACGCCTTGCGGTATTCGTTGCGGATCGGTGCGCCTTCCGGCGCCGTCTTGAGGTCGAGCGTGCGCGTTCCGGGCAGGCGCTTGCGGCCGCCGAGATGGTCGTAGAGGAAGAGGCCGAGGCGCACGAGCCAGGCCGGACGATCCTGGGGATTGTGCGGCAGCACGAAGCGCATCGGCCAGATGATATGGGGTGCGGCCTCCAGCAGCACCTCGCGCTCGATCAGCGCCTCGCGCACCAGCCGGAACTCGTAATATTCGAGATAGCGCAGCCCGCCATGCACCAGCTTGCCGGAGCGCGAGCTGGTGCCCTGCGCGAGATCGTCCTTCTCGCAGAGCAGCACGGAAAGCCCCCTGCCCGCCGCGTCGCGCGCGATGCCCGCACCGTTGACGCCGCCGCCGATGACGAGCAGGTCGTATATGCCGGTTTCCGCTGTCACGTCTCTTCTCCTGTCCGTCCGGCCGCCGCCTCAGGCGGCCTTGCCGCCTTTTCCGTCCTGCAGACCATAGGTCGCGAAACCCTTGAGCACGCCGGCGATCTCCGCGTCTGGAAGAATCACCGGATTGCCGATCAGCAGCGCGTGGTAATATTGCTTCGCCAGCGTCTCGAGCTCGACCGCCGCCCACATCGCCTTTTCGAGCGTCGCGCCGGTGGCGATCATGCCGTGGTTCGCCATCAGGCAGGCCGAGCGCCCGTCCATCGCGCGGATGATGTTGTCCGAAAGCTCCGTCGTGCCGTAGCGCGCATAGTCCGCCACGCGGACATCGCTGCCCCCGAAGGCCGCGACCATGTAGTGGCAGGCGGGAATGGGCTTTCGCGCAATCGCAAGGATCGTCGCGAAGGTCGAGTGCGTGTGCACGACGGCGCCGACATCCGGCCGCGCCTTCTGGATCGCCAGATGGAAGGGCCATTCGACCGAAGGCTTCTTCGGCCCGTCATAGTCCCCGTCGCCGGAAAGCGGCAACGAGGCGATCATGTCGGGCGTCATCGTGTCATAGGGAATGCCGGATGGCGTGATCAGCATGCGTTCGCCGAAACGCACGGAGATGTTGCCGGATGTGCCCTGGTTGAGGCCGGAGGCGTTCATGGCCCGGCAGTGGTCGATGATCGACTGGCGGATGGCAAGCTCGTTCATGGCGCCCTCAGCACGGATTGACCGGCGGCTCGCCGGCGATGTAGCGGCGCACCTCGTCCGCCGCCATCTCGGCGGCATAGGTGACGGTGCGCACGGACGCGCCGGCGATATGCGGCGTCAGCGTGACGTTCGGCAGTTGCAGGAGCGGCCAGTCCGCCGGCACCGGCTCGACCGCAAAGGTCTCCAGCATGGCGCCGCCGAGATGGCCGCTGACTAGCGCTTCGTAGAGTGCGTCGTAATCGCAGAGCGGCCCGCGCGCCGTGTTCACGAAAAGCGCACCCGGCTTCATCTTCGCGAAGGCCTCGGCATTCGCCATGTTGCGCGTCTCCTCCGACACGCGCGGATGCAGCGTCACGATGTCGGAGCGCGACAGCAGGGCGTCGAGCGCCACATGCTCGACGCCGGCATTGCGGTCCTCGGCCGAAAGCTGGACATAGGGATCGTGCACCAGCACCTTGGTGCCGAAGGCGCGCAGCAGCCGCACGACCTTGGTGCCGATATTGCCGTAGCCGACCACGCCCACCGTCATTTCCGAGAGTTCGCTGCCAGTCATGTCGGCGCGGTAGAGCTCGCCACGCCATTCGCCCTTGCGCAACGACTCGTGGCCGGTGCGGATCAGCCGCGTCTCGGCGAGGATCGCGCCGATGGTGAATTCGGCGACCGCGCTTGCGTTGCGGCCCGGCGTGTTGACGACCGTCACGCCGGCCTCGCGCGCCGCCGCCATGTCGATATTGACCGGACCGCCGCGCGAG
>CAMPIK010000476.1 GCA_946886325.1 uncultured Shinella sp. | reverse complement strand
CCGGAACTGAAGATCATCGACGTCTTCATCTGCAAGCTCAGGAAGAAGCTCGACGCGGCTTCCGGCGGGCAGAATTTCATCGAAACCGTCTGGGGCCGCGGCTATGTGCTGCGCGAGCCCGACGAGATGCGCGCCAGCGCCTGAATTCTTCCTGATCCATAAATGCTTGAACGGCTTCGCGAATTTCGCGGAGCCGTTTCGCTTTTCAGCAATGCGCGCAGGTCAGGCCGTGGCTTCCTGAAGCTGGCGGAAGCTTTCCAGCAGTTGCGGCCGGTTGAACGGCTTCATCACGAAGCCAGCCGCGCCGGCGCGCTTGGCGCGCATGATGGCGCCGAGGTCGAACTGCGGGATGCAGATCATGATGCGCGGCTTTATCGGCGACGGAACCGCGAGCGCCTGGCGGATGAACTCGACGACGCTCATGTCGGGCAGGTTGCCATCCACCATGATCAGGTCGGGCATCTCGGCGGCGCACATGGAGAGCGCCTGAAAGCCGTTCGACGCCTCGATCACCTGCATGTCGGGGCTCGCGACGATGCGCTTGGCGACCTTGCGGATCACGCTTGAATCGTCGACGATCATGCAGCGCTTCATGCTTCCTGTCCTCGGCAGGCGTTAGCCCGTCGGCCTTGTGCCGGGGCGACGCACATGTCGGGCGTATAAGCCCGGCGCGGTAAAGATCGCCGAAAACCGCTACTGAAAAGTTTAGCGAAGTAAAGTTTCGCTCAGCGCGCCACGAAAACGATGTCTTCGGCGCTGGCGCGGATGGAAATTTCCATGCCGGCCTCGCGCGCGAGAAGAAGCGTGTAGTAGGGCTGGACGGCGTGCGCGTCGATCGGCTCGCTCGGCTTCGAACCTGAATGAAGCTCGAGGAATTTCGGCGGCACGCGGACCATTGGCCCGGCGGAGACGAGGGTGAAGACCGGCGAAGTCTCCACGTCGGCCAGCGTCACCGTGATCTTGCCGCCACGGGGGACGGCGCCGATGGCGACGAGCAGGAGGTTGAGAAGCAGCTTGACCTTGTTCTTGGGAAGCAGCGCGCGCGGGCCGCTCCATTCGAGCTCGGGCTTCTCGTTCCTGACATAGGCGGTCGCGACCGCCTCGGCATCGCCCGTGTCGATCTGCATGCCGGCGGAGCCGGCCGCGCCGAACGCGATCCGTGCGAACTGCAGCCGCGCCGATGCGTTGCGGGCGCTGGCGCGGATCAGCTTCATCGCGTCTTCGTCGGCGCCGCCCTCGTCGAGGAGCTCCAGCCCGTTGTTGATCGCGCCGACCGGGGAAATGATGTCGTGGCACACGCGGCTGCAAAGCAGTGCGGCCAGTTCCGGCGCCGAAAGCGTGAAGATGTCCGCCATGTCCGAAGTCCCCTCGAATTCCTGTCGGCCGCGGTCGGCTCGCCGGTGCGCGCGAATCAATCCGTGCCCGTTATCCGTTCCGGGATACACAGCGAGTCCGGAGGGGGCAACAAAGCGAACGGGCGGCGGCTTCGGCCGCGTTGCGGCGACCGAAGGCATTTGAGGAATTAATGGTTGAAAAACCATTAGCACGTAGGGTCGGGCCATGGGGTGACGGCTGCCTTCGAGCGCCGCCCCGTCTGGGGGCGTCTCAAGCACGGAGATATATGATGTCCGACTTCCTCCGCCCGTTCAGGTCCGCAGGCGCTTGCGTCCTGGCCGCGGTGTTCATGATGATGGCGGTGGCGGGCGCTGCGCGCGCCAACGAGCAGTTCACCGCCCAGGAAATCGTCGATTCCGGCCACCGGTTCTTCGGCGCGACGTCCGGCGGCCTGGCCACGGTCGTCGAGAAGATCTTCTCGTCCTATGGCCTGCCGAACGGCTACGTGCTCGGCGAGGAAGGCTCGGGCGCGATCATTGGCGGCCTGACCTACGGCGAGGGCACGCTCTACACCAAGAACGCGGGCGACCATAAGGTCTTCTGGCAGGGCCCGTCGGTGGGCTGGGACTGGGGCGGCAACGGCTCGCGCACGATGATCCTGGTCTACAACCTCGACAGCGTCGACGCGCTCTACAGCCGCTTCGGCGGCGTCGCCGGCTCGGCCTACATGCTCGCCGGCCTCGGCTTCAACGTGATGAAGAACGGCCGCGTGATGCTGGTGCCGGTGCGTACCGGCGTCGGCGTCAGGCTGGGCGCAAATCTCGGCTACCTGAAGGTCACCGACCACCCGACCTGGAATCCTTTCTAAGACCAACCGGCCCGTCCGGATGCGAATGCGACTGGCCACGGCATGGCTGCCGTGGCAGGATCGCGCCCGGTCGGGGACGGTCCGGCCGTTTTGCGGGATCGTGGCTTGATCGAATCCATCCTGTTATTTTCGTTGGGCTTTCTGACGGCCGGCTTTCTTGCTCTCCTGGTTGCCCCGACGATCTGGCGGCGCGCCGTCGCGCTGACGCGCAAGCGCGTCGAGGCGACGGTGCCGTTGAGCATGGCCGAGGTCCAGGCCGACAAGGACAGCCTGCGCGCCGAGCATGCGCTGGCCGTCCGGAAGCTCGAAATGAGCCTCAAGTCGCTGCGGGAAAAGAGCGCCGAGCAGGCGATCGAGCTCGACCGCCAGCGCGACGCGAACAGGCACGCGGTGGACGGGGGCGTTGAACGCGACCGCTCGATTGCCGACCTCACCGCGAAGATATCGGAACTGAACGGCGAGCTCGACCGTCGGGCCGAGCAACTGGCGAAATCGGCCGACCTGATCGCCGAAGCCGAGAAGGCGCTCGACGAGCGCGACGCCGAAATCGCGAAACTCGAAGGGATGTATGACGAGGCGGCGCTCGCCACGAGCAGCCGGCAGATCGAACTCGCGGCCCGCGAAGCAGACATCGAGCTTCGGACGACGGAGATGGGCGCGGTGAGGGCGCAGCGGAAGGATGCCGAAAGCCGCCTGCGACAGCTCAACACGGATGCGGCATCCGCCCAGGAAGCGCTGAAGGCCGAACGCAAGCGGGCCGGGGACCTCGAAAAGCGGGTCGAGCGCATCATGGCGACCGTCGCGGACCGCGAGGAGAAGCTCGAT
>CAMPIK010000475.1 GCA_946886325.1 uncultured Shinella sp. | reverse complement strand
CCCTTACTTCGCAGCCTCGACTGCGGCGACCAGTTCCGTCACGGCTTCCTCGGAGGAAAGCTCGCCGTTGAACTGGCGCGTCACGACGTCGTAGATCGCGTTCTTGACGGAGGCCGGATTGGCGTGGCCGTGGGCCATGGAGCCCATCAGCGAGCCGTTGGTGTTGGCTTCGGCCAGATCCTTGATCGCCTTCTTGCCGCAATCGTCGAAGTCGGTGTCCGGAACGTCGGTGCGCGCCGGGGCCGAGCCCTTGACGACGTTGAACGCCGATTGGAAGGCCGGGCTTTCGATGGCGGATGCCATCTTGAGCTGTGCCGGCACCTTGTCGTCGGCGACCTTGAACATCGCGAACTGGTCGGAGTTGAAGGTGACCGAGCCCTGCGTGCCGGGGAAGCGCATGCAGACGAAGTCCGTGCCCGGCTTCTTGCCGGCCTTGATGAACTCGCCCTTCGCCCAGTCGCCCATGAACTGCACGCCGGCCTGGCCTTCGATGACCATGGCGGAGGCGAGGTTCCAGTCGCGACCCGAGAAGTTGTCGTCCACATAGGAGCGCAGCTTCGTCATGCGGTCGAAGGCTTCCTTCATCTCGGGGCTGCCGAGCGTGGCCGCGTCGAGATCGATGAAGGCCTTCTTGTAGAAGTCGTTGCCGAGCGAGAGCACGACCGCGTCGAAGATCGTCGCATCCTGCCAGGGCTGGCCGCCATGGGCGACCGGCGTGATGCCCTGTTCCTTGAACTTGTCGAGAAGTGCGATCAGTTCGTCCCAGTTCTTCGGCTCGGCACCGCCAGCCTTGTCGAGGGCCGCCTTGTTGATCCAGACCCAGTTCGTCGAGTGCACGTTGACGGGCGCTGCGATCCAGTGGCCTTCGTACTTCGAGAACTGCTGGAGGGCGGTCGGGATCACCTTGTCCCAACCTTCCTGCGCAGCAACGTCGTCGAGATTGCCGAGTGCGCCTTCCTTGGCCCAGTCGAGAATGTCGAAGCCGAGCATCTGCACAGCCGTCGGCGCATTGCCGGAGGTGACGCGGGCGCGCAGCACCGTCATCGCTTCCGTGCCGCCGCCGCCGGCGACCGGCATGTCGGTCCAGGAAATGCCCTTGGCTTCCAGGTCCTTCTTGAGGACGTCGAGCGCCGAGGCCTCGCCGCCGGATGTCCACCAGTGCAGGACTTCGACGCCATCGGCCGCCTTGGCCGAAACGCCACCCATTGTCATCATCACTGCTGCGATTGCTGTCGTCGTCAGAAACTTGCGCATCGAATTCCTCCCGTTTGCAAGTTGTCAAAAAGCGGGAACCTCCTCCCGCCGGTCCGTGCCGTCGCCGCGTGTGCGGCGAAGACGATGGAGCCACGGCTGATGCCGTTAGCCCAATTTAAAACGTTACAAATACCGTCGAGTCAAGCGGCCTGCCGTCAAACCTTGATTGAGGGCAGAAAACGCCTGAAAGCCGCCCCTTCTTGAGCAAAAGCCTGCCGTCAATCTCTCTTGCGCTGCAGCATTTACCGCATTTATATCGTTTGCATTGCACGATTGCCGAATGATCGTGTGCTCTGTAAGCTCCGGCCGAATTTGCCCTTTCGAGAGTTGCGTCCCGCCGTGCCAGCCAGCGACCTTTCCACCGATCTCGAACGCGCCAGAGCAAGTGCCAGGGTCGGCAAGCCGACGCTGAAGACGATCGCCGATATCACCGGCCTTGCGATCACCACCGTATCGCGCGCGCTTGGAAACGCGCCGCAGATATCGGCCGCAACGCGCGAGCGCGTTCATGCGGTCGCCGCCGAGATCGGCTACCTGCCGGATCGCGCCGCGCAGCGGCTGAAGACCGGCCGCACCAATGTCGTCAGCATCCTGCTCGACCCGCATGAGGAAATCCTCGGCTTCGGCACCTCGATCCTGCATGGCATAGCCCGCGGGCTCAAGGGTACGTCCTACCATCTCATCGTCACGCCGAATTTTCTCGACGGCAGCAATGTGGATGCGGTGACCTACATCATCCGCAACGGTATGGCGGATGGCCTGATCTTCTCGCGAACCGAGCCCTTCGACCCGCGCGTGCGGCTGCTGCTCGAAAACGGCTTTCCCTTCGTCACCCATGGACGCACGGAATTTTCCACGCCGCATGCCTATGTGGATTTCGACAATGTCGCCTTTGCCTACGAGGCGGCGAAGCGCCTGATTTGCAACGGCCGCCGCAAGCTGACGGTCCTGATGCCGCCGAAGCGGCTGACCTTCCATCAGCATATGCTGCATGGTTTCATGACTGCGGTCCGCGAGGCGGGCGTTGCCTACGAAATCCCGAGCGAACTCGATCTCGACAGTCCGGCCGACGCGGTGCGCGATCATATCCGCCGCCGCATGGGAGAAAGCGACCCGCCCGACGGTATCGTCTGTCCCGGCGAGGTCTCGGCGCTCGCCACGATCACCGGCATGAGCGATCGCGGCCTGACGCTCGGCGTCGAATATGACATCGTCGCCAAGCAGACCTCGCGGCTGCTCACCCAGATCCAGCCCAAGGTCGAGACGATCTACGAGGACCTGACGGCCGCCGGAGAGGCGATGGGCAGCCTGCTTCTGAGGCGTATCGCCGGCGAGCCCGTCGAGGATCTCACCATCCTGCAGAACCCGCAGTTCAGCTTTCCGACGCCCTGATCTGATAGCGGCCATGTGGTTCATCGCGGCACCCACCAGTTGGTGCGCGCGCCCATATGCATGTTGAGCGTCTTCGTCTCGGTATAATCCTCCACCGCGTGGCGGCCGAGTTCGCGGCCGAGGCCGGACTGCTTGTAGCCGCCGAAGGGCAGTTCCGAGGCGCCGTCCATGAAGGTGTTCATCCAGACCGTGCCGGCGCGCACCTTGCGGCCGATGGTCAGGCAGGTGTCGAAATCGCGGCTCCAGACGCCGGCCGATAGGCCGTAGTCGATCGAATTGGCGATGCGGATTGCCTCGTCCGCCGTCTCGAAGGTGAGGACCGAAAGCACCGGACCGAAGACTTCTTCGCGGGCAACGGCCATCTTGGGCGTCACACCGGAGAGGAT
>CAMPIK010000474.1 GCA_946886325.1 uncultured Shinella sp. | reverse complement strand
GGCGATCGACAGCTTCGAGAAATCCAACGCCGCTCAGCGCCCCTGGGCCTGACGGTCGGACAGGGGCGATGCGGCAACTGATTTCCTCCGGATCGCCCTTCGAGAAGACCGCCGGCTATTCGCGCGCGATCGTTGAGGGCGACTGGTGCTTCGTCTCCGGCACCACCGGCTACGACTATGCGACCATGACCATGCCGGCGAGTGTCGAGGAGCAGACGCGCAACTGCCTGTCGACCATCCGCGGTGCCATGGAGGAAGCGGGCTTTTCGCTCGCCGATGCGGTGCGGTGCCACTATTACGTCACCGACGCCGCCTTCGCCGATCGCGTCTTTCCGATCCTCGGCGAGGCATTCGGCGACATCCGGCCCGCCGCGACCATGGTCGTCTGCGATCTCATCAAGCCCGAGATGCTGATCGAGATCGAGGTGACGGCGTTGCGGCGCGGCGCCTGATATTTTGTCGTACCGTCAGGCTTCCGGCACGTCGAAGACCTCGCCGGGCCGTAGCGGGCGAAACCGATCCCGCTCGATGCCGGCCCCGTCGAGCGCGGTTTGCAGCGCCGTGACCGGTTCGCCGATGCCCTCGTTGGTCAGGCGAAAGGTGCCCCAGTGGTGACCTGCCACATGGGCGGCGGCGCAAAGCTGCATGCCCTGAACTGCCTCTTCCGGGTTCTGGTGCTGGCCCTTCATGAACCAGCGCGGCTCATAGGCGCCGAAGGGCAGGTTTGCGAGCCGGAAGCCGCCATGTTTCTCGCGAGCGGCGCGGTAGTTGATGCCGTCGTGAAATCCCGTATCCCCGACATGATAGATGCGCCCGGCGGGCGTTTCGAGCACGAAGGCGGCCCAGAGCGCCATGCGGCGATCCCTGGTGCCGCGCGCAGACCAGTGATGGCAGGGTTCGGTGTGGATCGTAAGCCGGCTATCGAAATCGGTCCGGTTGCCCCAGTCGGTGACGGTGATCGCGGAGCGGGGAATGTCCCGACCGAGAATGGCATCGTTGCCGAGCGGCGTGACAACAGGCATCCGGTGCCGCGCATGAAGCCGCGACAGGGTTCTAAGGTCGAGATGGTCGTAGTGATTGTGCGTGAGCAGGACGAGATCGATCGGCGGCAGGTCGTCGAAGGCGATGCCGGGCGGATTGACCCGCTTCGGCCCTGCGAAGGAAAGCGGGCTCGCGCGATCGGACCAGACCGGGTCTGTCAGGATATTGAGGCCGGCCACCTGGATCAGCAGCGTCGCGTGGCCGACCATGGTGACACGGAGACCGTCGCCGTCGATCCGCGGTTCGGGCCGGGCCGGGGCGAAAGGGCTCGGTTGCTGTTTCGGCCAGGCCACGCGCCCGCCACCGAACTGCCATCGCAGCAGATCGCGAAACGCGCCGGGCGGAACACCGTTCGGATTGTAGAAATGCGTGCCGTCGAAGTGATCCGTCACCGGGCCGGAATAATAGGGATTTCGTGTCCGTCGTCCTGCCATCCGTCTGCCCCGTGATCTGCCGGTGTTACGTCATTTGCAGCTTCCAGCCGCGCCGCAAAACAAGTAGGTATGCGCTCGACCCCTGACGAGCCCCGCGGACCCGCTTCTTCATGATCGAATACAAGAATTTCATCTATCTCGATGTCTACAAGACCGGCAGCTCGCATGTCGTCGATCTCCTGAAGAAGATCGTGCCGGAAGAGCCGGTGCGCATGAAGCGGCATTCGTCGCTCACCAATCTTCGGCCGCTCACCTGGACCGGTGGCAAGCTGGTCTTCTCGACGGTTCGCAACCCGTGGGACTGGTATGTCAGTCTTTGGGCCTATGGCTGCAGCAAGAAGGGCGCCGTCTACCAGAACATCGCCGACACGCTCAGCCGCGCGGAGACGGCCGCGCTCTACAATCCGGAGGATCCGAAGGCGTCCTTCCGGCTCTGGACCGAAGCGGTTTGCGACCCGGATTTCCTCAACCGGACGATCCAGCAGGACCTGCCGGATTCCGGCATGGCGCGCATCGTCGGCTTCTACACCTATCGCTTCATGCGCGTGACGACGCCCTTCCCGAGCTTCCTGCTGAAGAAGTGGAACATCGGCAGCGTCGATGCGGCGATCCGCTACCAGCGCAAATGGGCGTTCTACAGCGTCATGCTGCGCAACGAGACGCTGAACGACGACCTTATCGCTTTCATCCGGCAGCATCGCGAGCGCTGCGGCTTTGTCGAAAATGCCGAGCAGATCGTGATGGAAAAGGCGGAGAAGCCGAAGAACCGCAGCAAGCGCGCCTTCGACACCTATCAGGACTATTACGACCCTGATCTCGTCGATCTCGTCGCCAGGCGCGAGCGGTTCTTTCTGGAACTCTTCGACTACACGTTCTGACCGGCCTTCGCCGAAAGGTTGACTTTCCGGGCGCTTTCCTGTTTAAGCCCGCCATCCGCGACAAGTGACACGACTTGAAGCCGCCGACCGGGACCCGCAAAGGTATAAAGAGTTCCCGGAGGTCAACACCCGACAGCGCGTTGCGCCCTCGGGTGCTTTTTGGCTTTGCGTCTTGTTTTTCGGCGCGGATGCACCGACGTTTCCGTCACCAGCGGAAACAAGAAGGAAGAGACGATGTTTGAAACGCTCCAGGACCGCCTTGGCTCCATTCTGAATGGACTGACAGGCCGTGGCGCGCTCTCCGAGGCGGATGTCTCGGCGGCGCTGCGCGAGGTCCGCCGCGCGCTGCTGGAAGCGGACGTGGCGCTGGAAGTGGTGCGCGCCTTCACGGATGCGGTGCGCGAAAAGGCCGTCGGTGCCGAGATCGTCAAGTCGATCAAGCCCGGCCAGATGGTCGTCAAGATCGTGCATGACGAGCTCGTCTCGATGCTCGGTTCCGAGGGCGTGCCGATCGACCTCAATGCGGCCGCACCCGTCGTCATCATGATGGTCGGCCTGCAGGGCTCGGGCAAGACGACCACGTCGGGCAAGATCGCCAACCGGCTGAAGACGCGCGACAAGAAGAAGGTCCTGATGGCCTCGCTCGACACGCGCCGTCCGGCCGCGCAGGAGCAGTTGCG
>CAMPIK010000473.1 GCA_946886325.1 uncultured Shinella sp. | reverse complement strand
GAATATCTGGAGATGAAGTCGTTCCACATCGGCGGGCTGGGGTGACGGCGGTCAGGCCGTGAGATATTGCACGACGACGGCGTTATAATCCCCGAAGGTTACTTCGCCGGGGTCCAGTTGCCGCGCCGCATAGATCGTCGGCAGTGCTTCCTCGAAGGCGACGAACTCGTTGCCAATGGCAACTCCGCCCGGGACTTGCGCGTCCCCGCTGTGGATGCGCAGCCAGGCCGCCAGTTCAACGATGAGGCTTGCAGGCTCGCCCCTGTGTGCGTGAATATCCTGTCCGGCGATATCCGAAATATAACGCTGGAACCGGTACTGCTCGCGATCGAAGATGATGCAGGATTTTTCCCGATGCCTTGCGCCGCCGTATTTCTTGGCGCCGAGAAAGAGGCCGAGTTCCAGCGGCATGTTGAACCGCGGCAGCGGAGGATTGCCATCGACCTCCGTCCGCGAGATGTCATGAACGCCATATCGGCATTCCGAAATGATCTTGCAGATCTTGTCGAAGCGATTCTCGGCCGCATTGTCGGCTTCAAGCGCGCAACGGGCGCGGAAACCCGATCTGATGATCGTGAAGACAATGGCGTTGAAAAGGGGGCGGTAGTCGGTATCGAAAGGACAATTGACGAAGACGTCGCGGTTTTCCGCGGCCATTCAGTCTTTGCTTCCCGCCGCTTCAGCAAACCGGCCCACCGTTTCGTCGCGACGGATATCCACGATCGTCTTTTTGATCTGGCTGGGCGTAAAGTGCTTCGGCTTGCTTTTCGGCAGCAGAACGACAACCCCGTCGGAGAGCGTCCCCACGCTCTTGTAGGGGCTCGTATCCGTTGTTCTGTCTGTTTTTCTTGAACCGAGTTTCGTCATGTCCGGAATATGATCCCTGACGGCCTGAAAATCAAGAATGAACGTGCTTCGCCCGCCTCACCGGATCCGGTCGAGCACCTTGTAGTACAGCCCCACCAGCGGCAGGAACCAGGGCTTGCCGAAATGGCCGGGCACGGCCGGCCAGTCGAGGTCCTTGAGCGGGTTGGTGTCCGGCCGGCCGAGGATTGCGTCGGCGATCGTCATGCCGAGATGGGTGGAAAGCTGCGCGCCGTGGCCGGAATAGCCCATGGCGTACCAGACGCCGTCCTTGTAGCCGGCGCGCGGATAGCGGTCCTTCGTCATGTCGACCAGCCCGCCCCAGCAATAATCGATCTCGACATTGGCCAGTTGCGGGAAGATGCGGCCGAGGCTTTCGCGCAGGATCGCCCCGCTCTTGGCATCCGAACGCTGGTCGGAGGTGGCGGAAAAGCGCGCGCGGCCGCCGAAGATCAGGCGGTTGTCCGGCGAAAGGCGCCAGTAATTGCCGATGTTCATCGAGCTGACGCAGGTGCGGTTGCCGGGCATGGTCGCGGCGATCTCCGCCGCCGTCAGCGGCCGCGTGGCGACGATGAAGCTGCCGACCGGGATGATGCGGCGGCGGAAATAGCCGAAATTCCTGGTCGTGTAGGCGCCGGTTGCCACCAGCACGTGGTCGGCCGTGACAGTGCCTTTCGCGGTCGTCAGCCGGTGCCGGCCTTCGGCCTGCCGATGTTCGGTGACATCAGCCTTTTCGACGATGGTCGCGCCGCTCCGCTTTGCTGCCTCGGCGAGCCCGACGACATAGCGGCCCATATGCATCATCGCGCTCTTCTTCGACAGCATCGCGCCATGGAAGGGCGAGCCGATCTCGTGCTCGAGGTCGGCCGCCGACAGCAGCGCCGTGTCCGGGTCGACCTCGGCATGCACCGCCTCGAAATTCCTCGCGAGACCGTCGAAATGCTGCGGTTTGGAGGCAAGTTTCAGTTTGCCGGCGCGGCGGAAGTCGCAGGCGATGCCCTCTTCGGCGATGATCGCCTCCAGCGTATCGATCGAGGCGTCGAGCGCCCTGTAGAGCGCGATGGCGCGCTCCTTGCCGAGTTCCGCCTTGGCGGCCAGATAGCTGTGCGCGAGCCCGTTGTTGAGATGGCCGCCATTGCGGCCGGAGGCGCCGAAGCCCACCGTCTCCGCCTCCAGCACGATCACCTTCGCGCCCGCCTTCGCAAGCTGGCGCGCCGCGCCGAGACCGGTGAAGCCGCCGCCGATCACCGCCACGTCGTAGTGACCGTCGACCGGCCCCTCTGCCGCGCCCGTGAAGCGCGGCGCCGTGTCGTGCCAGTAGGAGAGATATTTCATGGACCTTGCCTTTATCAGAGCCCGACGACGCCGGGCAGGCCGGAAATGTCGGCGATCTCCACATAGCCGTAGAAGGGATTGGCCGGCTCGTGGCCGCGATTGACCCAGACCTTGTTCTTGATGCCGAGGTCGTGGGCCGACATCAGGTCGTAACGGAAGGAGGACGAGCAATGCAGGACGTCCTCCGGCCCGCAGCCCAGCATGTCGAACATGTACTCGAAGGCCTTGAAGCGCGGCTTGTAGGCCTGCGCCTGCTCGGCGGTATAGACGGCATGGAACGGCGCGCCGAGCTTTTCGACATTGGACATGATCTGCGCGTTCATTGCATTCGACAGGATGACGAGCGGGATTTCCTTCGCGACCTTGGCGAGACCGGCCGGAACGTCCGCATGCGGCCCCCAGGTCGGCACGCGCTCGTAGACCATCTGCGCGTCCTCCGGCTTGAAGGCGACGCCATTGACCTTGCAGGTCCGCTCCAGCGCGTTGTGGATCACCTCGGCATAGGGCTTCCAGTCGCCGAGGATCTCGTCGAGCCGGTAGGCGGAGAAATCGCGGATGAAGGCCAGCATCCTGGGCTCGTCCATGCGCTCGCCATAGAGGTCGCGGGCGGCCTCCCCCATCTGGAAACGGGTCAGCGTGCCGTAGCAGTCGAAGGTGATGAATTTCGGGCGAAAGGTCGTCATGGCATGTCCTCGATCTGGCGGCGACGGAGCCGGTGAGATGATGATGCTACGATCATAGGTCGCCATGCTGCGCCCGCGCCGACTGATTTCAGCGGTTTGAAAGCAGAAAGTTCCGTATCCGGCCCTCTGTTCGGTATTTGCTTGCGGGCGACGA
>CAMPIK010000472.1 GCA_946886325.1 uncultured Shinella sp. | reverse complement strand
CCGCCCTTCACCACCTCGACGCTGCAGCAGGCCGCCTCCTCCAAGCTCGGCTTCTCGGCGTCGCGCACCATGCAGGTGGCGCAGAAGCTCTATGAAGGCATCGACATCGGCGGCGAGACGGTCGGTCTCATTACCTATATGCGTACCGATGGCGTGCAGATGGCGCCGGAGGCGATTGACGCCGCGCGCCAAGCCGTCGCCGAGCAGTTCGGCGCGCGCTACGTGCCGGAAAAGCCGCGCCTCTATTCCACCAAGGCGAAGAATGCGCAGGAAGCCCACGAGGCGATCCGCCCGACCTCCTTCGACCGCACGCCCGACCAGGTGAAGCGTTTTCTCGATCCGGATCAGCTTCGTCTCTACGATCTCGTCTGGAAGCGTGGCATTGCCAGCCAGATGGCATCGGCCGAAATCGAGCGCACGACGGTCGAGATCGACGCCGACAATGGCGGCCGCAAGGCGGGACTGCGCGCGACCGGCTCGGTCATCCGCTTCGACGGCTTCATCGCCGCCTATACGGACCAGAAGGAGGACGGCGAGCAGTCGGACGACGGTGATGACGACGGCCGCCTGCCCGAGATCAATGCGCGCGAAAACCTCGCCAAGCAGAAGATCAATGCCAGCCAGCATTTCACCGAGCCGCCGCCGCGCTATTCGGAAGCCACGCTGATCAAGAAGATGGAAGAGCTCGGCATCGGCCGCCCGTCGACCTATGCCGCAACGCTCGCCACGCTGCGCGACCGCGAATATATCGTCATCGACAAGCGCAAGCTGATCCCGGAATCGAAGGGCCGGCTTGTCACCGCCTTCCTCGAAAGCTTTTTCACGCGCTATGTCGAGTATGACTTCACCGCCGATCTTGAGGAAAAGCTCGACAAGATTTCGGCCGGCGAGCTCGACTGGAAGCAGGTCCTGCGCGATTTCTGGAAGGATTTCTTCGCCCAGATCGAGGACACGAAGGAACTGCGCGTCACCAACGTGCTCGACGCGCTGAACGAGGAACTGGCGCCGCTCGTCTTCCCGAAGCGCGACGACGGCAGCGATCCGCGCATCTGCCAGGTCTGCGGCACCGGCAAGCTCTCGCTGAAGCTTGGAAAATTCGGCGCCTTCGTCGGCTGCTCGAACTATCCGGACTGCAATTTCACGCGCCAGCTTTCGGCCGATGCCACGGGCGACGCGGAGGCAAACGGCTCCAACGAACCGCAGAGCCTCGGCAAGGACCCGCATACCGGCGAGGAGATCACGCTGCGCTCGGGCCGCTTCGGTCCCTATGTGCAGCGCGGCGACGGCAAGGAGGCCAAGCGCTCCAGCCTGCCCAAGGGCTGGACGCCGGCCTCGATCGACCACGAGAAGGCGCTCGCCCTGCTCTCGCTGCCGCGCGACATCGGCCAGCATCCGGAAACCGGCAAGATGATCTCGTCCGGCCTCGGCCGCTACGGCCCCTTCGTGCTGCATGACGGCACCTATGCCAATGTCGATTCCATCGAGGACGTCTTCACCATCGGCCTCAACCGCGCCGTCTCCGTGATTGCCGACAAGCAGTCGAAGGGCGGTCGTGGCGGGCGCGGCACGCCGGCCGCACTGAAGACGCTGGGCGACCACCCGGACGGCGGGCCGATCACCGTGCGCGACGGCAAATACGGCCCCTATGTCAACTGGGGCAAGATCAATGCGACGCTGCCGAAGGGCAAGGACGCGCAGGCCGTGACGCTTGAGGAGGCGCTCGTCTTCATCGCGGAGAAGGCGGCCAAGTCGCCTGGAAAATCGCCCGCCAAGGGCAAGGCGACGAAGGCCAAGGCATCGGCCGACAAGCCGAAGGCTGCCGCGAAGAAGACGACTGCGACCGCGAAGAAAGCGACCCCCGCGAAAAAACCCGCCGCCAAGGCGAAGAAGGCGTAAGGAAATGGTACGAGATCCGCACGACCGGTCGCGACACGGCAAACGACCCGGGCGTGCGGGCCGCGACCTGCCGCCGGGCGCCGACCTGCCGATCATCCACGGCGAGGTGCCGCCGCGCGACGTGCTGCTGAAATTCATCGCCGAGCATCCCGAACAGGCCTCCAAGCGGGAACTCGCCAAGGCCTTCGGGCTGAAGGGCGATGCGCGCATCGAGTTGAAGGCGCTGTTGAAATCCTTCGAGGAGGACGGCCTGCTCGAAAAGCGGCGGAAGTCGCTGGTTCGCCCCGGCGCGCTGCCGCCCGTCACCGTGCTCGACATCACGACGCGCGACGTCGACGGCGAACTGATCGGTCGCCCGGCCGAATGGCTTGAGGATGCCGGCGTCGCGCCGGCTGTCGCCATCCGCCAGTCGACGATCGGCAAGGAGAAGGGCAAGGCGCCCGTCGCCGGCCTTGGCGACCGGGTTCTCGCCAAGATTTTCCCGTCGAAGGATCGTGGCGGCCCGGCCTATACGGCCCGCATCATCAAGGTTCTCGACAAGCGCAAGAACGCCGGCATGGGCGTCTTCCGTGCGCTGGAAGAGGGCGGCCGCATCCTGCCGATCGACCGGCGCGGCGAGGAACTCGCCGTCGATGCCGATTTCACGGCAGGTGCCAAGGATGGCGACCTCGTCGAGATCGAGGTCGTGAAGATCGGCCGCTACGGCCTGCCGCGCGCCCAGATCAAGGCGGTGATCGGTTCGGTCGCGTCGGAAAAGGCGATCTCGATGATCGCGATCCATGCCCATGGCATTCCGCATGTCTTCCCCGACACCGTCATCCAGGAATCGGAGGCGGCGGGTCCCGCGACGATGGCGCATCGCGAGGACTGGCGCGCCCTGCCGCTGATCACCATCGATCCGGCCGACGCCAAGGACCATGACGACGCGGTCTACGCCGAACCCGACCCCTCGCCCGACAATCCGGGCGGTGTCATCGTTACGGTCGCGATTGCCGATGTGAGCTGGTACGTCCGGCCGAAATCGGCGCTCGACCGCGAGGCGCAGAAGCGCGGCAACTCGGTCTATTTCCCGGACCGAGTCGTGCCCATGCTGCCCGAGCGCATCTCGAACGACCTCTGCTCGCTGAAGGAAGGCGTCGATC
>CAMPIK010000471.1 GCA_946886325.1 uncultured Shinella sp. | reverse complement strand
TCTGCTGGCGGCGCATGGCGACTGGCTGCCGGAATGGGCGCGCGGCACGGCTTGAAGCCCGGCGGCTGGCGGTGCGGTTGACAGCTGTCAACTCAGTACGGTTACAAAGTCCGAAAACCACTCTTCCGTCATGCTCGGGCTTGTCCCGAGCATCTGCAACCTTTGATTTGACGATAGGTTGGCGGATCCTCGGCACGAGGCCGAGGATGACGGAGGCGCGGCTTTTCATCAGTTTGAGTTGACAGCTGTCAACTCGATCTACGCCACCGGCCTGTACCCGCGTCGCCGCTTCCATCCGGCCAGTGCTGTGGCCACCCGCTCCGCCTCGGCCACGTCCGCCATCTCCGCTTCCCGGCGACGACCGAACGTGCCGATGCGGCCCCATTCGCGCACCAGCAAGACCGTTCCGAACAGGTCGCGCTCGACCGCCAGGCGGTAGAAGCGCTTCATGTTGCGCGCCGGGTCGCGGCGCTCCAGGTGGGTGGTCGTTTCAGGTTCCATGCAGCCGGAGTCTCGCCGCCGGAAGCGGGGACGTCCAACGACTTTGCTGAATCGGTTGGCCCGGATTGATTCACGCTGCTGATGGATTGGGGCGGTTGACAGCTGTCAACTCCGTCCCGATTCCATCGCGCCGGCCCGGAAATCCCGGAATTGCAGGGTTGTGGAGGCCGAAACCCGGGAACAGAAATCGCTTGACGCGACTCGGTTGATGCCACACCGTCTGTTACGGAACGCGGTGGAGATCAGCATTTTCGCCGTAACTTGAACATCGATCTGTAGATTGTTCGATGCGCGTATATCCCCGGCGGATGGAATCGCGCGACAATGCATGGATCAGGACTGATTCCCGGCCGGGCCGCAAGGCGGAGGGCGGGGCGATGGAAGCGGAGAAATCGATGGCATTGCCGTCAGAACCGGCGAGGGGCGCAGAGCCGCCCGTGATGCGCCCGGCGGACGAAACGATCGCCGAGGATGCGCAGGCGCTGTCCGTGCAGCTTCAGGCGATGCGCGAGCGTCTGTTCGCGCCGGCATCCGAAAAGACGCTGCGCAGCTTTTCCTCCGGGGAAGCCGCGCGGCTGATCGGCGTTTCGGACGGCTACCTGCGCCAGCTTTCGCTCGCAGGCGAGGGGCCGGAGCTTCCGGTCGGCCCCGGCGGCCGGCGCCACTATTCGCTGGCCGATATCGACGCCTTGCGCCGGCACCTCGCCGAACAGGCGCTCGCCAAGGGCAATGCGGCCAAGGCCCGCTCCTATGTCAAATGGCGCGACCCGGCGCGCGGCGAACATCTGCAGGTCGTCTCGGTCACCAACTTCAAGGGTGGCTCGGGCAAGACCACCTCCTCGGTCCATCTCGCCCAGCATCTGGCGATGACCGGCCATAGGGTTCTGGCGATCGACCTCGACCCGCAGGCCTCGCTTTCGGCGCTCTTCGGCTACCAGCCGGAACTGGACCTTGCCGGCAACGACACGATCTACGGCGCCATCCGCTATGATGCCGAAGCGCGGCCGCTGAAGGCGATCATCCGCAAGACCTATTTCCACAATCTCGACATCGTGCCGGGCAATCTCGAACTGCAGGAGTTCGAGCATTCGACGCCGCGGGCACTCGCCGAGCGCCGTCCCGGCGACGACCACGCGCTGTTCTTCACCCGCGTGCAGGCGGCGCTAACCTCCGTCGCCGACGACTACGACGTCATCGTCATCGATTGCCCGCCGCAGCTCGGCTACCTGACGCTGTCGGCGCTCTGCGCCTCGACCTCGGTCATCGTCACGGTCCATCCGCAGATGCTCGACGTCGCCTCGATGAGCCAGTTCCTGTTCATGACGGCCGATCTGCTCGGCGTCGTGCGCGAGGCCGGCGGCCAGCTCAATTTCGATTTCCTGCGTTATCTCGTCACGCGCTACGAACCGCATGACGGGCCGCAGGCGCAGATCGTCGGCTTCCTGCGCTCGCTCTTCGGCGACCGGGTGCTCACCTCGGCCATGCTGAAGTCGACGGCGATCTCCGATGCCGGCCTCACCAAGCAGACGCTCTACGAGGTCGGCCGGGAGAATTTTTCGCGCGGCACCTATGACCGGGCGATGGATTCGCTTGAGGCGGTCAATATCGAGATCGAGCAGCTCATTCATACGGCATGGGGACGATGATCATGACGGGACGGGACCGCAAGAACTCGCTCAAGGCGCTTTTCGGCGGCGATATGCTGCCGCAGGCCGGAGAGGGTGCGGCGGAGACGGCGCGGGCGCCGGAGGTGAAGTCGCTGCCGGTCGCCAATCAGTCGGGCGCCAACCAGCCGGGCACCGCCGGCGAAGGCGCGCCTGCGCGGACCTCGTCAGGTGCGGTGCGCGCGATGGGTCTGTCGCTCTCCTCCATCACCCGCGACGCGGAAGAGGCGCGGGCGCTCCGCCAGGCCCTGCAGGAGGGCGAGCGCATCGTCGCGCTCGATCCCGACAGGATCGACCATTCCTTCGTCAGCGACCGGCTGAGCGACGCGGAGGCCGACGATCCGGACTTCCTGCTGCTTGTCGAGAGCATCCGCGAGAGCGGCCAGCAGGTGCCGATCCTCGTGCGCCCGCACGGCGAGGGTGGCGAGCGCTATCAGGTTGCCTATGGCCACCGCCGGCTGAAGGCGGCGCGACGCCTCGGCCAGCCGGTCAAGGCGATCGTCAAGGCGCTGACTGACGACGAACTGGTGCTGGCACAGGGCAAGGAGAATGCCGAGCGGCGCAATCTCAGCTTCATCGAGCGGGCGAGCTTTGCCGCGACGCTCGTTCGGCGCGGCTTCGACCGCAAGCTGATCGGCGATGCGCTGGCCGTGCAGAAGAGCGAATTGTCGCGCCTGCTGCAGGTAGCCGATGCCGTGCCGATCCGTTTCGTGCGCGCGATCGGCCCGGCGCCGAAGGCCGGCCGGGAGCGCTGGATGGCGCTCGGCGAGATTTTCCTCAATGGCAACGGCGCCGAGATCGAGAAGGCCGACGACGAGGTTGCCGCCGAACGCTTCAAGACGGCGGCGAGCGACGACCGGTTCCAGATGCTGTTTAAC
>CAMPIK010000470.1 GCA_946886325.1 uncultured Shinella sp. | reverse complement strand
GATTCGCCCGGCATGTTGATGAGGATCGCCGTCGTCGAGCCGCCATATTGCGCGCCGTAATAGATGCCGGCGAGCATGATCAGCGACGAGACGGGCTCGAGCTGGAAGGTGATCGGCAGGAGCATGGCGATGGTCGCCGTGGCGCCGATGCCGGGCAGCACGCCGATCAAGGTGCCGAGCAGCACGCCGATCAGGCAGAAGAACAGGTTTTCGATCGACGAGGCCGTCGCGAAACCGAGCGCGAGATTGCTGAAAAGTTCCATCGATCGCTCCTAGAACCGGGTCCAGGGACCGAAAAGCTGGAAGGGCAGCCCGAGGCCGTAGCTGAAGACGGCGACGGAGAAGGCGGTGAGGGTGGCAGACAGGATGACCGCCGCGACGGGCGTCATCTTCTGCGAGGCGAAGGCGGCGATCAGCGCCGTGCAGAAGAGCGCCGGCACGAAACCGAGACCGCGCACCGTCAGGCCGAAAAAGATCGGTGCCGGCAGGATGAAGAGAATGCCGCGCAGCGCGATCGGTCCCATCGGCTCGCCTTCGACGCGGGTCGCCTGGACCAGCACGACGATGCCGAGCAGCGTCAGGATGGCGGCGAGAACCAGCGGAAAATAGCCGGGTCCCATGCGGAAGGCCGTGCCGATCTCGAGCGATGCCGCCTGCCAGATGAAGAAGAGCCCGGTCGCGATGAAGGCAAGGCCGCAGATGCCGTTCGTCCGGTCGATGGATATGGATTTCATTCTGTCCCCCTGAGTGCGCGCCGTCTGTGCCGACCTCGACCAAGGGTCCGGAGGTCGCCGTGCGGCAGGAAAGCCGCAGGGAGGGAAACTGGCGCGCGCCGTTTCGGCTTTTCTGAAAGGACCCCGCCGCTTCGAGGGGAAGGGCGGGGCCGTTGTCGATGTCAGACGGTGCAGCTTAGTCGGCGTAGACGCCGGCGGCCTCGATCACCGGCTTCCAGCGGGCGATCTCGCTTTCGAGCTTGGCCTTCAGCGCGGCCGGCGTGGCGTCCGCATCGGAAGACGGCGCGGTGCCGAGCTCGGCGAAGCGGGCTGCGACGTTCTCGTCCTTGAGCGCGATCTGCAGCGACTTGGACAGGCGCTCGGTGATCTCCGCCGGCGTGCCCTTGGGTGCATAGATGCCGTGCCAGATGCCGACCTCAAAGCCTGCAAGACCGCCTTCGACAGCGGTCGGTACGTCCTTCAGAACGTCGAGGCGCGCGGGCGAGGTCACGGCATAGGCCTTGATCGTGCCGCCCTGGATCTGCTTCGTCGTGTTGGTGGTCTGGTCGCACATGATGTCGACCTGGCCGCCGAGAAGATCGGTCATCGCCGGACCGGTGCCCTTGTAGGGAACGGTGACGAGCGGGGTCTCGATCGCGGTCATGAACAGCATGCCGCAGAGATGCGAGGCAGCGCCGATGCCGGCATTGGCGACGGTCACCGTGTCCTTGTTGGCCTTGGCATATTCGATCAGGCCCTTGAGGTCGGCCGCTTCCATGTCCTTGCGGGTGACGATCGTCATCGGCACGTCGGTCACGAGGCCGACATATTCGAAGGCGTTCAGCGTGTCATAGGGCAGGTTGCGGTAGAGCGTCGCGCTGGTCGACATGCCGATATGGTAGAGCAGCAGCGTGTAGCCGTCCGGATCCGCCTGCGCGACGCGGTTGGCGCCGAGCGTGCCGCCGGCACCGCCGACGTTCTCGACGATGATCTGCTGGCCGAGGTCCTTCGACATGGATTCCGCGACGAGGCGCGCGACCGTGTCGGTCGGTCCGCCCGCCGAGAAGGGCACGACCATGGTGATGCTGCGTTCGGGATAGGTCTGGGCAACAGCGGATGCGGCGAGAATGGACAGGGCCGCGGCTGCGCCGGCAAGCGTCTTCAGAAGTTTCATCGTTTCCTCCCGGATGAACATATGGTCCCGCCGCACGGCTCCTCCCGCACGGTCGTGGATGACGCATCAGTGTCCGTTTGGCGGGGCCGCGCAATGCCTGCCGCGTCAAAAAAGCGGAAGACGTCCCGCTCGCGTCGGGATATGGGTGGAAACGGAAACATGGGCCGTCAACGATGTGTGGATTTCCACCCATTGCCGACACGGGGAGCTGCCGGCGCTTGGGCTTTCGGCATTCCGTCGAAAAAATCCCGCAAATGTTTCCTAGTCATTGGATCGCCTGTATGGCGTGGGATAGGATCGCGGGGGAGTGAGTGGATGATTGCTGAGCGCATGGTTCTGACGCCGGCCGGGTCTGGAAACCGCTGATGGATACGCCGCGCCTGCCGCAATCCGATCCGAGGCCGGTTCGCTCCGAGCCGCGCTTCCTGGGCTCCGCCCGCACGACCGGCGTGGCGCTGATCTCGTCGATCTCGGCCGCCCGCTGGCTGCTCTTCCTCGTCATTCTCGCGGGCATCTACTTCTTCTACACCTTCGTCGTGCCGGTGCTGGCCGCCCTCGTCATCGCTTTTGCGAGCTGGCCGCTCTACCGGCGGCTGCTCGATTCCGTCGGCGGTAGCCGGACCATCGCGGCATCGATCGCGATCCTCGCGATCCTCGCCTTCATCATCGTGCCGATCCTCTTTGCCGCGACCTATGCCACCCACGAGATCCGCGACTGGATCGGCTGGGCGGTCCGGACCAACGAGATCGGCGCGCCGACGCCGGGCTGGATCGCGTCGATGCCCGTCGTCGGTCCCTGGCTCGACGAGCAGTGGACGCGCTTCCTCGATCATCCGGGCGCGATCGGCGAGGTCACGCAGATCGTCAGCGGCGCCAATATCGCCAATATCTACCGGGTGGCGCTCGCCGCCGGCGGTGCTGCCTTCAACCTGCTGCTGACGCTGCTCTTCATGATGATCGCGCTGTTCTTCATCTACCGCGACGGCGAGTCCTTCGTCGGACAGGTGGATCGGCTCGGCGAACGCATCCTGCCGATGCGCTGGGAGCGCATCTCGCGCATCGTTCCCGCGACGATCAGCTCGACGGTGACAGGCATGACGCTAATCGCCATCGGCGAAGGCATCGTGCTCGGCGTCGCCTACTGGATCGCTGGTGTCCCC
>CAMPIK010000469.1 GCA_946886325.1 uncultured Shinella sp. | reverse complement strand
ATTTTGCAGTCCTCCACGAAAATTAGCAAAGGATCATTGCCTTCGTTCGCCAATGTCGTGGCATGAGACTCAATGCAGTTGATGCTCTCCTCTGTCATAATCCAATAGCCGACTTCTTGTTGAGCAGGAGACGTTCCGCTCAGTCCAACGACGCAAATCAGCGCTACAATTGCTATTTTCCTGCCCATGAGCGGTCTCATTTCTTTTTCAGATGTTAGGCTACCGTGGGTTGAGGCATTTGCCAACTGCCTAACGGCGAAATCGGCCGCAACTTTTCCTGCCGAAAATCATCAATATGTGTGCCATAATGCGCCGAGCCTGGCGGTATGACCCAGACCTCCTGGTTATTTGACCTGCCGCGTAAACCTCGCATTTAACATTTCCCGGTAATCTTCCGTTAGCAATTCCGTCCGTGGCAAGCCGGGGGCGGGCGTCTGTCCCTTTGTATTGCGTGCGGGTGATCATGCGTTTTTCCGTTTTCTCGACGATTCTACTGGCGTGCGCGTCGCTTTCGGCCTGTGCCAGTTCGACGCCGGACGTGGCGCTTTCGGTCAAGCCATCCAAGGAAACCACCGGTTCGGTGACGGGCGATGCGCCGGTGCCGGCCGTTGCGGTCGGGCAGGCGGCGGCGGACGACGGCAAGCCGGATGAACTCGCCTGGGCGGGACAGGTGCCGGGCACGCATGCCTTCGACGGCATTGCCAGCGACGGCGATGTGGTCGTGCCGCTGGAGAAGCCCGCCGGTCGTGGTCAGCGCTCCGCCAAGCGCTCGCGCGTCTACAGCCAGCAGTTCCGCGATGCGCATCCGATCAATTTCGGCAAGCGCGCGCCGAGACATTACCAGGTCCATGGCGTCGACGTATCGCGCTGGCAGGGCGAGATCGACTGGCCGAAGCTGCGCACGCAGGGCGCCAACTTCGCCTTCATCAAGGCGACGGATGGCGGTGACCATCTCGACCCGATGTTCCAGACGAACTGGCGCAGGGCGAAGGAGGCCGGCATCAAGCGTGGTGCCTATCACTTCTTCTACTGGTGCCGCGTCGCAAGCTCGCAGGCCGAGTGGTTCATCCGCAATGTGCCGAAGGACCCGGATGCGCTGCCGCCGGTGATCGATGCGGAATATAACGGCCAGTCGAGCTGCAAGAAGCGCCTGTCGCGCGCGCAATATGTCGAGAAGATCACGGTCTTCTCGCAGATGCTGGAACGGCACTACGGCAAGCGCCCGATCATCTATACCGCGCCGGATTTCTACGAGGACAACCTGTCGGGCGAGCTGAAGAATCATCCGTTCTGGCTGCGCTCCGTCGCCGCGCATCCGTCGAAGCGCTATCCGAACCGCCGCTGGCTGTTCTGGCAGTATTCCGGCTCCGGCCTGTCGCATGGCGTCGATGGCAAGATCGATCTCAACGTTTTCTCGGGCAGCGAAAACGACTGGCACAACTGGCTGAACGGCCAGTCGTGAGCGATAGCGGGACGCTCTATGTCCGCTTCTGCGGATAGATCGTCTCGCCGCGTTTCAGCATCGCAACGAAGCTCTCGATCTTCCGGGCGCGTGCCGCTTCCGTCTTCAGGTTGTGGACGCGGAAGGCGAGGGCGAAGCGGTTCTGCTCGGTGAGTTTCTCCAGCATCGCGCGTGCGTCTGGTTCGGCGTCGATCGCGGCCTGAAGGTCGGGCGGGATTTTCATGTCCTTGCCGCTGCCATAGGCCTTGTCCCAGCGGCCATCCGCCTTCGCGGCGTCCACATGCTTCATTCCATGCTCTGTCATCCGGCCGTCGGCAATCAGTCGCCCGACCGTCTCGACATTCCTGCTGCTCCAGACGCTTTTCCGGCCGCGCGGGCAATAGCGTTGGAGGAAGCTCTTGTCGTCGAGGCTCTTGCGGATGCCGTCGATCCAGCCCCAGCAGAGCACGACCTCGATCGCCTGCTCGGGGGTGATCGACCGCAGCCCCGAGGCGCGCTTGTGGATCCTGATCCAGAGTTCGGTCTCGCTCGCGTGATGCGCGCCGAGCCAGGTGTAGAAGCGGTCGGCGTCTTCGAATTCACTGATCTTTTCGGGATCGACCGTCACCGGTGCCATGGCATGTGGTCTCCGTTGTCGCCCGGCTTTTCACGCGGGCCTTTGGCAGGCATGATGCCGAAGAAGTGATGCCGGCCATTCTTGCCAGCCCGTTTCCGGTTTGTGTAGCCATCAGCCATCCGTTTGTTCGTGTTGAGAGAAGACAGTGCCTCAGATGTCCGAAAGTTTCTCCGTTTCGCGTCGAGCCTTGCTCGTCGGTTCGCTTGCGACGCTTGCCGGTTGTGCGAGCACCGGGCCTTCGATCCGCCGAACGCCGGTTCCCGAGCGCGTGCGTTATCCGATCTCGCCGGCGACGGACGCGGAACTGCGGGCGCGCTATGCGGCGGTCGAGGATGGCGGCCATCTGATTCCCGCCATTCCCTACGAGCGCATGGATCCGAAATATTACCGCCAGCGCGTCGTCGATCCGACGGGCGAGGCGCCGGGCACGGTGGTTGTCGATACGCCCAACCGTTTCCTCTATCTGGTCGAGCCCGGCGGCACGGCCATGCGCTACGGCGTCGGCATCGGCCGCGAGGGTTTTGCGTGGGAGGGGCAGGGCATCATCCACTGGCGCCAGCCGTGGCCGCGCTGGAAACCGCCGGCCGACATGATCGCGCGCCAGCCGGAACTTGCGAAATATTCCGTCGAGAACGGCGGCATGGAACCCGGCATCAACAACCCGCTCGGCGCCCGCGCGCTCTATATCTTCCAGAACGGCCAGGACACGCTCTATCGCCTGCACGGCTCGCCGGAATGGCAGTCGATCGGCAAGGCCGTTTCGTCGGGCTGCGTGCGATTCGTCAACCAGGACATCATCGATCTCTACGAGCGCGTGCCCTATCACGCGCCGATCGTGGTCTATCAGTCGCGCATGTTCGCGGTGTGAGGTGAGAGATGGCGGTTCACGCGACCGCCTCGCCCCCATCGACGACGAGCACCTGGCCGGTCATGTAGCTTGACCGGTCGGAGACGAGGAAGAGGATCGGTTCGG
>CAMPIK010000468.1 GCA_946886325.1 uncultured Shinella sp. | reverse complement strand
ACCTTGCCGCTGTGCAGCGCGCGCGCCACGGTCTTGCCGGCGTGGTAGCGCGCCTGCACGGGACAGATCGGCACGCAATTGGTGTTGCCCTGGCAGCGCCCGCCTTCCTCGATCAGATGGTTGTGCACGGCGCCGACCGGCTTGTAGCCCTTGCCGCCATCATAGGCCGGATTGGGAATGCCGTTGCGGCCCTGCGGAAACGGCCGCACCTTCAGCGGATAGGTCTCGCCATAGAGCTCGACCTCGGTCCCGTCGATGCCCTTCGACACCACCTGGTCGAGATAGGAGAGCGGCAGGCCCTTCATCGGATAGACGTAGCCCTCCGGAAAGGCGAGATCGAGATAGGTCTGGTCCTCGACATCGGCCGAAACGCCGATCTCGTGCTCGGCCAGTTCATAGTCGGCCTTGAGGTCTTCGTAATCCAGCGGCCAGTCCACGCCCTGCCCGAACAGCGCGCGGGCGCGGAAATCCTCCGGCAGCATGCGCGGCGTCTTGCCTTCCCAATGCATCGTCGTGCCGCCGAAGACGCGGGTGAACACCGTGTCGGTGACATAGGGGCCGGACTGCACGATGTAGCTCGCCGCATCGGTTTCGCCGGGCTGCAGCTTGCGCAGTTCCGAGCCGCGCGGCATGCGCGCATTCGGGTTGAACGGATAGGGCGACTGGTTGTCCTTGCTGGCGGCGCCGTAGAAATTCAGCATGTACTGGTCGTAGCCGGCCGCCGTGCGATCCGTGCCGGGTCCCGCCTCGACGATCAGCACCCGCTTTCCAGCCTTGCTCAATTCCTTCGCGATGATCGCGCCGGAAATGCCGGAGCCGACGATGACGGCATCGTAGCCGGTATCGGCCGCAGCCTTGGCGGCATCGACGGGCTGTGCGACGTTGTCAGGATTCGACACGGGCAACTCCCGCAGACATGAGAAAAACTGGCGTCAAGTCCGGCATGCTGTGTCCCCTCGACTGACCTGCCTGGAGCGCCCCCCGGCGTTCAGGTTTCCGTTCATTCCATGTTGCGCATCGCCCCGGCGCAAGCCGACGCGCCATTCCTATCGTCCCCGTTCGGCGATCAGCCTGTCGGCCGTGCGCAAGGCCAGTGCCGCCAGCGTCAGCGTCGGGTTCGACGTGCCGAGCGTCGGAAAGCTGCCCGAGCCCACCATGAACAGGTTGCTGTGGCCCCAGGCCCGCTGGTCGGAATCGATCACCGACGACGCGGCGTCGCTGCCCATCGCATGGGTGCCGGCGAAATGGCCCATGCCGTGATAGTGATACTCGCGGCCCTGATAGGCGGCCGTCGGGAACCAGTTGCCCGTGGCCGGATCGGAACGGTCGGTGATGCCGGCGCGGGCAAACACCGCCTGGGCGGCGGCGAAGGCTGCCTCCATCCCGGCCAGCGTATAGTCGTCGATCCGGTAGTCGATGACCGGCCGGGCATTGCCCAGCTCGTCGCGATAGCGCGGATCGATGCTGACGCAGTTGGCGGCATCCGGAAGCTGCTCGACGGCCAGCGAAAAGCGCAACTGCCGGGGCAGCGTCTCTTCCAGATGCGCGACCAGCGCCGCGCCGAAGAGATTGTCCTGCATCACCGCCTGCGCGACGGTCGTGTCGGGCGCTCCGGTGCTGGCGCGCCAGCCGTCATTGCCGACATCGAAGCGGAAGGCCGCGTGTTTCGCCCGGAAGGCCCCGCCCCTCAGGTCCTCAAGGCCGGACGAGGATTGCGGCCCGCGAAAGGCGCCGATCGCGCGGGGCGCGAGGCCCCAGGCATAGATGGTCGGATGATCCATCAGGGTCTTGCCGACATGCGGCCCGCCTATCCCGGAGGCCAGCATCAGCTTGGCATTCTCCACCGCGTGGGCGGCCAGCACATAGATGCGGCCCCTGGCGACATGGGTGGTGGCGTTGGCCGATTGCGCATCGTCATAGCGCTGATATTCGATGCCCTGCACCTCGCCGCTGACCGCATCGACGACGATCTTCGAGGCGACCGCCTGCGTCAGCACCGTCAGCGTGGCAGGATCGGCCTGTGCCAGGCTCTTGCCGGCATTGTACTTGGCCTGCACGGGACAGATCGGCGTGCAGGAGGTGTTGCCTTCGCAGCGTTCGCCGAGGAAGACATCGCCCGCCGTGCCGTCTTCCTGCCGGTCGATGGCGCCCACCGGGCGATAGCCGTCGCGCGGCATCGAGTTTCGCGCGGCCGGATAGCTGCGCACCTGCAACTTCACCGTTTCGTCGCCGATCGCATAATCCATGCCGTTGACGGCTGACGCCAGGAACTTGTCCGAATAGCTCGGCGGAATCCGCCGCATCGGAAAATCGTAACCTTCGGAAAAGGTCAGCCCGAGATAGCCCTGCTCGTCGGCATCGGCCGATACGCCGATCTCGTGCTCCGCCTGCTCGTAATAGGGCGCGATGTCGTCATATCCGATGGGCCAGTCGCGCGCGACGCCGAAGCGCGTGCGCATGGCGAAATCCTCCGGCAGCATGCGCAGCGACACGCCGAGCCAGTGCATCGTCGATCCGCCCAGAACGCGGGTATAGCTGCTGCCATAGAGATGCGGCCCGCGCTGGACGAAATAGCCGTCATTGGCGCGGATATCGCCGGTGTCGGGCTGCGGCGCGGCGAGCGCCGGCGGCCAGGGCGATTCCGGCCCCTTGTGGGTGGCGGCGTAGAACCGCTCGACATGTTCGGTATAGCCGTCGAAGCTGCGGGTCGATCCGGGGCCGGCCTCGAGCACCAGCACCGTCATGCCGGACCGGCTGAGGCGCTTGGCGACCAGCGCGCCCGCCACCCCGGCGCCGACGATGACCGCATCGTAGAGGCTCGCCGCGCTCATGCCTGTCTCCGCTTCGGTTCCAGGGACCAGGCGCCGAATCCCTGATGGCTCGCACCCGGCGGATGCGCTCCGGCAACCACCCATTGCAGGCCCGCCCGGTAGGCGGCACCGGACGTCGTATGCGTCGTGTCGCGCGGCGAGGCGCCGTAGGCCTCCCGCCATGCGGCCGGCAATTGCATCCAGACGCCGCTGTACCAGAGCACGATCAGGTTCCTCGCCACCGGCCCGAGCC
>CAMPIK010000467.1 GCA_946886325.1 uncultured Shinella sp. | reverse complement strand
ATTTCCGGCGCCTTGGAGAGCGAGGAATTGTCGACCGGCACATCGCGGAAGCCGAGCAGGACCTGGCCTTCCTCGGCGACCACGTCGGCGATCACCTTCTTGAAATGCGCGACGAGCGTTTCGTCCTGCGGCATGAAGATATGGCCGACGGCGTATTCGCCCGGCTCCGGCAGCGTCACGCCCTGCGCGGCCATCTCCTCGCGAAAGAAACGATCCGGAATCTGGACGAGAAGACCCGCGCCGTCACCCATAAGCGGATCGGCGCCGACGGCACCGCGATGCGTCAGGTTTTCGAGCATGAACAGACCGTCCTTGACGATCTGATGCGACTTGACGCCCTTCATATGCGCGACGAAGCCGACGCCGCAGGCGTCATGTTCGTTGCGCGGGTCGTAGAGACCCTGTTTCGTCGGGAAGCCGGCACGCAAGGCGGTCTTGGCGGGCGCTGCGACAGTCGTCGCGCTGGTCCGTGCAAACATCGCAGATGGCGTCTGTTCCGTCATCGTCTTCCCTCCTGTCATGCCCGGTGAAGTGCGGGCAGCCGTGTCGCCCGCAGGCCGGCCGGTTGCTCTGTTTCGCAATCCGGCCCCGCGGGCGTTATCGTTGCATGAACCTGTCCCTGCCGCAAATCCAAGCTGCGGCCGACCCGGCATATTCATCGACAGCCGTCGCTGTTCGCTCGCTGCATCGTCGCCCCGGCAGGGCGGCAAGCTCGCGGACAATCCGGAGGCCCACATGGATGGTCCCGCCGGTACTCGGCCCTTCGACCGAAATAGGACAGCATGACTGTCCTATTTCATAGGCTCTATGCCAGAAATGATCCCCGACCGCAAGGGCGACCAACGAAAATATTAACACTCCGCGATGAAAGATTGCCGTTGTACGATTTTTTTTGAAATTTTATTACGTCCGCGCGACCGATGATTTCCGTTCATTTCAAAAAGGCGCAATCGACACGCTTCGACAGCCTTGGTGTTTGAACGCCACAATGTCTCCCACTATGGTCCGTCGCGACATCCACAGGAGCCTCGAATCCGCATGCATTTCGCCTCCGACAACTGGGCAGGCGCCCATCCCGCAATCGCCCGTGCGCTCGTGGAACAGGCGGGCGGCTATGCCTCGGCCTATGGCACCGGCGATCTCGACAAGGCGGTCGAACGCACCTTCTGCGAAATTTTCGAGACGGACGTCGCGGTCTTCTTCGTCGGCACCGGAACGGCGGCCAATTCGCTGGCGCTTGCGAGCTTCAACCGTCCCGGCGGGCAGGTCTTCTGCCACGCCGAGGCGCATGTGAATGTCGACGAATGCAATGCGCCGGAATTCTTCGCGACCGGTTCCAAGCTCGTGCCGCTTCACGGCGCCGAGGGCCGGATGTCCGCAAGCGATCTCGCCGCCGCGATCGGCCGCTTCCCGCCCGACTTCGTGCATGGCGGCCAGCCGATGGCGGTGACCATGACGCAGGCGACCGAGGCAGGCACCGTCTATTCGCTCGACGAGATCGCTGCCATCGCCGACGTCACGCACGACGCGAAGCTGCCGCTGCACATGGACGGCGCACGCTTCGCCAATGCGCTGGTGACGCTCGGCACCACGCCGGCGGAAATGACCTGGAAACGCGGCGTCGATATCCTCTCCTTCGGCGGCACGAAGAACGGTTGCTGGTGTGCGGAGGCGCTCGTGCTCTTCGACCCCGCGCAGGCGCGCCAGATGCATTATCTGCGCAAGCGCTCGGCCCAGCTCTTTTCCAAGTCCCGGTTTATCGCTGCCCAGTTCGATGCCTATTTCCGCGACGGGCTGTGGCTCGAACTTGCGGCCCATGCCAACGCAATGGCCGCACGGCTCGCCGCCGGTTTCGCATCCTCATCGACCGCCCGCCTTGCATGGCCGACCGGATCGAACGAGATCTTCGCCGTGATCCGCAACGACACGATCGGCGCGCTCCGTGAGAAGGGCGCGGCCTTCTACGACTGGCCGGCTCCGGCTGCCGTCAAGAGCGGCATGTCGCCGGACGAAACGATGGTCCGGTTGGTCACCAGCTTCGCGACCACGCCAGACGATGTCGATTCTTTCCTCTCCGGCCTTTGATACGGAAGAACCCTGCTGAACTTCTTGTGAAGCGCCTGTCAAAATGGACAAAAAAGGCTCACTCGAAAGTAACGCGACTGTGACGCTGGTCACGGTCCGTTGATTTCCAGTTGAACCGGCAAATTGCGATTGTCTCCTCACCGGCCCAGTCGGACCGGACCGCGCTTTACTGCGGCAGACAAAGTCATTCTGAGGAGAACATCATGTCCACGAAAACCATCAACGCTTCGGCTCTGGCCGGTGCGATCGCTCTCGCCGTATCTGGCGCAGCCTTTCTGACCGCCCCGGCGCAGGCCGCACAGGAGAAATGCTATGGCGTTTCGCTTGCCGGTCAGAACGATTGCGCGGCAGGCCCGGGCACGACCTGCGCTGGCACGTCCAAGGTCGACTATCAGGGCAACGCCTGGAAGAATGTCGAAGCCGGCACCTGCATGACCATGGAACTGCCGGGCGACCGCAAGGGTGCGCTCGAAGCTCTCGATCGCGACCTTCCGGCCTGATCGACGACGGTCGGCTGACGCACGACCAGACCATGCGCCTCACGTGAGGCGCATGGTCCCCCGAAACGGAAGGGCGGAGACACGAAGATGAACGAGACCCGACGCTTTTCAAGAATGGACCTGCCGGATCGCGCCGGCGCCGGTTTCAAGCCCGAGCATGCCGCCGCCATCGTCGCGGAAAAAGACCGCATCGGCTTTCTGGAGGTTCATGCAGAAAATTACATGGGCGACGGCGGAACACCGCACCGCATCCTGTCCGAACTCAGACGCGACCTGCCGCTGTCGATCCACGGCGTCGGCCTGTCGATCGGCGCGCCAACGGGCCTCGATCCCGCGCACCTTGCCCGCCTCAAGGGCGTGGTGGAGCGCTACGAGCCGGGAATGGTGTCGGAGCATCTGGCCTGGTCGACGCACGACACGACCTTTTTCAACGATCTCCTGCCGGTGCCTTATGACGACCAGACGCTGACACGCGTCGTCGACCATATCGGCGCGGTACAGGAT
>CAMPIK010000466.1 GCA_946886325.1 uncultured Shinella sp. | reverse complement strand
GCGCGGCGATCTTCCACCTCTTCACGCACGCCTTCTTCAAGGCGCTGCTGTTCCTTGGCGCGGGCTCCGTGATCCACGCCGTCGATGGCGAGCAGGACATGCGCTACATGGGCGGCCTGCGCAAACACATCCCGATGACCTTCTGGATGATGACGATCGGCACGCTGGCGCTGACCGGCGTCGGCATTCCGGGCACTATGATCGGCTTTGCCGGCTTCTTCTCCAAGGATGCCATCATCGAGAGCGCGTTCGCCTCGCACAGCCCGCTCGGCGGTTTCGCCTTCACGCTGCTGGTGATCGCCGCGCTCTTCACGAGCTTCTATTCCTGGCGTCTCGCCTTCCTCACCTTCTTCGGCAAGCCGCGCGCCTCGTCCGACGTCATGCACCATGTGCACGAATCGCCGAACGTCATGCTGGTGCCGCTCTATCTGCTGGCAGCCGGCGCCGTTCTCTCGGGCGTCATCTTCGTCGAATATTTCTACGGCCACCACTACGAGGAATTCTGGCAGGGCGCGCTCTTCACGGGCGCCGAAAACCACCTCGTGCACGAGTTCCACAACGTCCCGCTCTGGGTGAAGTGGAGCCCGTTCCTGGCCATGGCGATCGGCTTCGGCACCGCCTGGTACATGTATATCCGCTCGCCGGAAACGCCGAGATATCTCGCCGAGCAGCACCGTGGGCTCTACCAGTTCCTGCTGAACAAGTGGTACTTCGACGAGCTCTATGACGTGATCTTCGTGCGTCCCGCCATGTGGATCGGCAAGACGCTCTGGAAGAAGGGCGATGGGGCTGTGATCGACCGCTTCGGCCCGAACGGCATCGCCGCTCGTGTCGTTGACGTGACCGACCGGGTCGTTCGGCTGCAGACCGGCTACCTCTACCACTATGCCTTCGCGATGCTGCTCGGAATTGCGGCACTCGTCACCTGGATGATGCTCGGGAGTTCGCTTTGATGACCGATTGGCCCATTCTTTCCGCGGTCACCTTTCTCCCCCTCGTCGGCGTGGCGCTGCTGCTGCTCACCCGTGAGGACAGCGTCTACGGCCGCCGCAACATCCTGAACGTCTCGCTGCTGACGACGGTCTTCACCTTCGTTCTCTCGCTCTTCATCTGGATCGGCTTCGACAATTCGAACCCCGGCTTCCAGATGGTCGAGAAGTCGGAATGGCTCGGCACCGGCATCTCCTACCATCTCGGCGTCGACGGCATCTCCATGCTGTTCGTCATCCTGTCGACCTTCCTGATGCCCTTCTGCGTGCTCGCGAGCTGGAACGCGATCGAAAAGCGCCTCAAGGAATACATGATCGCCTTCCTGCTCCTGGAAGTCTTCATGGTCGGCGTCTTCGTCTCGCTCGACATCGTGCTCTTCTACGTCTTCTTCGAGGCGGGCCTCATTCCGATGTTCATCATCATCGGCGTCTGGGGCGGCAAGGACCGGGTCTACGCGAGCTACAAGTTCTTCCTCTACACGCTGCTCGGCTCCGTCCTGATGCTGCTCGCCATCATGGCGATGTACTGGCAGGCCGGCACGACGGATATCACCGAACTGCTCGCCTACAACTTCCCTGTTCATATGCAGACCTGGCTCTGGCTCGCCTTCTTCGCCTCCTTCGCGGTGAAGATGCCGATGTGGCCGGTGCACACCTGGTTGCCGGACGCGCACGTGCAGGCGCCGACGGCCGGTTCCGTCATCCTGGCGGGCGTGCTTTTGAAGCTCGGCGGCTACGGTTTCCTGCGCTTCTCGCTGCCGATGTTCCCGCTGGCTTCGGAATATTTCGCGCCCTTCGTCTTCACGCTGTCGGTGGTGGCGATCATCTACACCTCGCTCGTCGCGATGATGCAGGACGACATCAAGAAGCTGATCGCCTATTCGTCGGTCGCCCACATGGGCTATGTGACGATGGGCATCTTCGCGGCCAACGCGCAGGGCGTGCAGGGTGCGATCTTCCAGATGCTGTCGCACGGCATCGTCTCCGGCGCGCTCTTCCTTTGCGTCGGCGTCGTCTATGACCGGCTGCACACGCGCGAGATTTCCGCCTATGGCGGCCTCGTCAACAACATGCCGAAATATGCCGTCGCCTTCATGGTCTTCACCATGGCCAATGTCGGCCTGCCGGGCACGTCCGGCTTCGTCGGCGAAATCATGACGCTTCTCGGCGTCTTCCGGGCGAACACCTGGGTGGCCATCTTTGCCACGACCGGCGTTATCCTGTCGGCTGCCTATGCGCTCTGGCTCTACCGTCGGGTCGTCTTCGGCGCGCTGGAAAAGGAAAGCCTCAAGGCGATGCTCGACCTGTCGCCGCGCGAGAAGCTGATCCTCTATCCGCTGGTTGCGCTGACGATCCTCTTCGGCGTCTATCCGGCGCCGGTCTTCGACGCGACGGCGGCCTCGGTCGACGCGCTGCTCACCAACTACACCGCGGCTCTGCAGGCGGCGCAATCCGTTGCGCTTTCGGCGAACTGACGACGGGACTTGCCACATGACCGCTGATACCATCCTTGCCAGCCTCCAGCTCTCGATGCCCGAGCTCATCCTCGCGGTCGGCGCCATGGCGCTCCTGATGATCGGGGTGTTCTCCGGCGAGAAGTCGGCGACCACAGTGACGGGCCTTGCCGTGGCGCTGCTCATCATCGCGGGCCTCTGGCTCGTCATGGTGACGGGCGAGGGCGAGGCCTATGGCGGGGCGTTCCTGTCCGATCCCTTCGCCAAGTTCATGAAGGTGCTGGCGCTGATCGGCTCGATCACGGCCATGGTCATGACGGTCGGGCATGCGCGCTCCGAACAGATCGACCGCTTCGAGTTCCCCGTGCTGATCGTGCTGGCGACCCTCGGCATGCTGCTGATGATCTCGGCCAACGACCTGCTGTCGCTCTATCTCTCGCTCGAACTCCAGTCGCTGGCGCTCTATGTCGTCGCCGCGATCAACCGCGACAGCCTGCGCTCGACCGAGGCGGGCCTCAAGTATTTCGTGCTCGGCGCGCTCTCCTCGGGCATGCTGCTCTACGGCATGTCGCTGGTCTACGGCTTCACCGGCCACACCGGCTTCCAGGAAATCGCGGCGGCGCTGACGGCGGAAGGCCGGTCGCTCGG
>CAMPIK010000465.1 GCA_946886325.1 uncultured Shinella sp. | reverse complement strand
CGCCCCGTCTCGGCGCGCTACAAGGTCTATATCATCGACGAGGTGCACATGCTCTCGACGCAGGCCTTCAACGGCCTGCTGAAGACGCTGGAAGAGCCGCCGGAGCATGTGAAGTTCATCTTCGCCACGACCGAAATCCGCAAGGTTCCGATCACGGTTCTGTCGCGCTGCCAGCGCTTCGACCTGCGCCGCATCGCCGCCGGCGAACTGGTCGGCCTCTTCACGACGATCCTCGAAAAGGAAGGCGTTTCGGCCGAGCCCGATGCGCTCGCCATGATCGCGCGCGCCGCAGAAGGCTCCGCGCGCGACGGCCTGTCGCTGCTCGACCAGGCGATCGCCCATGGCGGCGGGGTCGTCGAGGCCGAGGCCGTGCGCGGCATGCTGGGCCTTGCCGACCGCGCCCGCATCGTCGACCTCTTCGCCCATATCGTCAAAGGCGACGTGGCGGCAGCACTTGCCGAATTCGCCGGGCAATACGAGGCCGGCGCCAGCCCACCGGTCGTCCTGACGGACCTCGCCGATTTCACCCATCTCGTCACGCGGCTGAAATTCGTGCCGGATGCCGCAGGCGACCAGTCGCTGAGCGAGATCGAGCGCACGCGCGGCGCCGAGTTCGCGCAATCGGTGGCGGTTACTGCGCTGTCGCGCATGTGGCAGATGCTGCTGAAGGGCATTCCCGAGACCGAATCGTCGAGCCGGCCCGCCGGCGCCGCCGAGATGGTGCTGATCCGCCTGGCGCATGCCGCCCACCTGCCGTCGCCGGAAGAGGCCGCCCGCCGTCTTGCCGACCTTGCGAGTGGCGGCGACAGCGCCCCGAGGGCGGCACCGGGGTCTTCGCCATCAGGCAACAGTGCCGGCCAGCCTGCCGCGCAGGCCCGGACATCAGCCATCGCCGGCGTCTCGACGGAAAGCGCTCCCCAGCGCGGCGGTGCGACGGTCGCACTGCTCAGGCCGGTTGCCGAGGCCGCGCCAGAGCCGCAGGCGTACGGACATGCCGAGGCCCGCCCGGACCCGGCGCCGAAGGTGCCGCTCAATTCGCTCGACGACATCATCGACCTCTGCACCAAGAACCGCGATATTCGCCTGCGCACCCTGCTGCGCAATTTCGTGCGCCCGGTGCACATCGAGGCGGGCCGCGTCGAGATCAATCTCACCGAGGACGCGCCGAAATCGCTGGTCGCCGATCTCCAGCGCCGGCTCGAGGAATGGACGGCCGCGCGCTGCATGGTGATCCTGTCGCGCGAGAGCGGCGAAGCGACGCTGGTCGAACGCGAGACGAAGGCGCAGGAAGAGCGCATGGCGGATGCGCGCCAGGACCCCGACGTCTCGGCGATCCTGCAGCGCTTTCCAGGTGCCAAGATCACCGACGTCCGGATCAAGCCGCCGGAAATCGAGCCTGAAGAGGCCCCGGTCGCCGCTGCGGCGGAATCGGAGGAAGGCGACATCCTTCCCGGCGACGACATCGAACACTGAGACACGAACAGGAAGGGAGACGGCCGATGCGCGACATCATGGGCATGATGGGCAAGGTCAAGGAAATGCAGGCCAAGATGGAGCAGATGCAGGCGGAGATCGCCGCTCTCGAAGTCCAGGGCACCTCGGGCGGCGGCCTCGTGACCGTCACGCTCGACGGCAAGGGCAACCTGAAGAGCCTGAAGGTCGATCCGTCGCTCTTCAAGGAAGACGATGTCGAGATCCTCGAAGACCTGATCGTCGCCGCTCACAAGGATGCCAAGGACAAGGCCGAGGCGGAAGCTGCCGAAAAGACCAAGGCGCTGACGGCCGGCCTGCCGATCCCGCCCGGATTCAAGATGCCGTTCTGACGGCCTTGGCCACTGCAAGCCCGGAGGAGGGGCGGACATGAGCCTGACGACCTTGCTGATCTTCGCCGGCGCCCTGCTGATGGCGGCCGGTTCCCCCGGTCCGAGCATCGCGGCGCTTGTGGCGCGCGTGCTGTCGCGCGGACCGCGTGACGTTCTGCCGTTCCTCGCCGCGATGTGGATCGGCGAGGGCATCTGGCTCACCTGTGCGGTGGCCGGTCTCGCGGCCGTGGCGGAAACGTTCCATGCCGCCTTCGTCACCATCAAGTGGCTTGGTGTCGCCTACCTGCTCTACCTCGCCTGGAAGATGTGGTTCGCGCCCGCCGGTGACGGCGAGGCGGAATTGCCGGAGGCGCGCTCGGGCATCAAACTCTTCCTCGCCGGTCTGACCGTGACGCTCGGCAATCCGAAGATCATGATGTTCTACGTCGCGCTGCTGCCGGCGATCATCGACCTCGGCGCAGTGACGGTGCTCGGCTGGGCGGAACTGGTCGCGACCATGTTCGTCGTGCTCGTCGTCATCGATCTCGCCTGGGTGCTGCTTGCTGCCCGCGCGCGGCTCTTCCTCAGGAGCCCGCGGGCCGTGCGCATCGCCAACCGCATCAGCGCCGGCACCATGGCGGGGGCAGCGGCCGCGATCGCCGCGCGCTGACCGTCAGTCCATCGACGTCGGCCCTTCAAGATCAACCGGTTAGCGCGGCGCGCAGGCGGTCGTTGATCGGCGCTGCCAGATAGCGGGCGCGGTCTTCGTCCGAAAGGTTCTTGCCGAAGGTCGAAAGCAGTTCCGGCATGGTCACGGCCTCGCCATCGAAGGGCAGGTAGCGCACCTCGTCGCCGACGCCGATGACACCGTCCCGCAGCACACGGCAATAGAAGCCCGGCCGGCCGGCACCGGCAAAGCGCCGGACGAACTGCGGATCGCCCATCCGCGCGGCCAGCGTCGCGCAGGGAATGCGCGCGGATGTCGCCTCCAGAAGCACCGTCCCGGCCTCGAACCGGTCGCCGACCGAGATCGCCCGGCTGTCGACGTCCTCGATCACGAGATTTTCGCCGAACGTGCCGAACGCCAATTCCCGCCCGAGTTCCGCCGACCACCAGTCATGGTCGATGGAACCGAGCACGTAGACGGCCTGGTCCGGTCCGCCGTGATGCTTGCGATTGCAGATCGCATCGCCGATCAGCCCTTCGCGATCCACCATCGTCGGCGCATCCGTTGGCGTCTTGTAGATGCCGGACTTGAAGCTCTTGCCCGGAACCGGCTGCGCCGTGCCCGTACAGAC
>CAMPIK010000464.1 GCA_946886325.1 uncultured Shinella sp. | reverse complement strand
CTCGTCTTGTCCGTCATCTGATGCCTCCCGTGGTTGCGCCTATCCTGCACGGATCGAACCTGATCGCCAGACCTGAAATCCGGCCGCAAATGCATGTTGAAAAACAGGACAAGAATTGTCATATTATTCGCAGATGCGAATACTTCCGCCGCTGCCAGGCATGCTGCCTTCCTGCCGGTGGATAAATATGTCCCGCAACTGATTGATATGGCATGTTTCTGCCTTCTGCGAGGCGAGAGACACGTCTATATTGCGCCGCACCATTCTCTCGCCAGGAACGCCTCCATGACGCAATCGGATTTCATCGGCAAACGCTCCAAGGCCGCCGGCGGCTGGGGCGCGCTGAAAAGCTGCGGCAAGCGCCTGCTCGAAACCGGCTCGCCGTTCGCTGGCGCCCGAGCCATGCTGAAGGCCAACCAGCCGGATGGTTTCGACTGCCCCGGCTGCGCCTGGGGCGATCCGGAGCACGGCTCCTCCTTCGAATTCTGCGAAAACGGCGTGAAGGCCGTCTCCTGGGAGGCGACCGACAAGCGCGTGACCCCGGATTTCTTCGCGCGTCACACTGTCAGCGAACTGCGCGAATGGACGGACTATGCGCTGGAGCACGAGGGGCGGCTGACCCATCCGTTGCGCTACGACCGGGCAACCGACCGCTACCTGCCGGTCGCCTGGGAGGATGCCTTCCGCGAGATCGGCGCGATCCTCAACGGTCTCGACCATCCCGACCGGGCCGAATTCTACACCTCCGGCCGCGCCAGCAACGAGGCGGCCTATCTCTACCAGCTCTTCGTGCGGCTCTACGGCACCAATAATTTCCCGGACTGCTCGAACATGTGCCATGAGGCGAGCGGCGTGGCGCTGCGCCAGGCGATCGGCGTCGGCAAGGGCACCGTGCTGCTTGAGGATTTCGAGAAGGCGGATGCGATCTTCGTCATCGGCCAGAACCCCGGCACCAACCATCCCCGCATGCTGGGGGATCTCCGCCGGGCGGCGATGCGTGGCGCTGAGGTGGTCGTCTTCAATCCCGTTCGCGAGCGGGGGCTGGAGCGCTTCTCCGATCCGCAGGACAAGCTGGAAATGCTGCGCGGCGGCAGCACCTCGATCGCCAGCAACTACTACCAGCCGCGTCTCGGTGGCGACATGGCGGCGGTGCGCGGCATGGCGAAGGCGGTCTTCGCCGCTGATGACGCAGCCCTTGCAGAAGGCCGGCCGTCGATCCTCGACCATGCCTTCCTTGCCGAACATACCGTCGACTTCGATGCCTATCGCAAGGCCGTCGAGGCAACCGGCTGGGGCGAGATCGAGGATCAGTCCGGCCTGTCGCGCGCCGAGATCGAAGAGGCGGCGGCAATCTACATCGGCGCGGACAGCGTCATCTGCACCTGGGCGATGGGCGTCACCCAGCACCGCCATTCGGTGGCGACGATCCGCGAGATCGCGAACTTCATGTTCCTGCGCGGCAATGTCGGCAGGCCCGGCGCCGGTCTCTGCCCGGTGCGCGGCCATTCCAACGTCCAGGGCGACCGCACCGTCGGTATCAACGAAAAGCCGCCCGCGGCCTTCCTCGACGCGCTGGAGCGCGAGTTCGGCGTCGCCATGCCGCGCCGGAACGGCCACAACGTGCTGGGCGCGATCGGCGCCATGCTCGACGGCTCGGCGCAGGCCTTCATCGGGCTTGGCGGCAATTTCGCCCGCGCGACGCCCGACAGCACGCTGATAGCCAAGGCGCTGTCCTCGCAGAAGCTGACGGTCCATATCGCGACCAAGCTCAACCATTCGCACCTCCTGCCGGGCGAGGCGGGCTTCGTGCTTCCCTGCCTCGGCCGCACCGAGATCGACCGCAATTCCGCCGGCGTGACACAGATCGTGACGGTCGAGGATTCCATGAGCATGGTGCACGGCTCCGGCGGCATCAACCGGCCGGCCTCGCCCGAGCTTCGTTCCGAGGTGGCGATCGTCGCCGGCATCGCGGCGGCGACCGTGGGCTCGGCGCGGGTGGACTGGGCATCGCTTGCCGACGACCATGACCGCATCCGCGACCTGATCGCCCGCACCATTCCGGGCTTCGAGGACTACAACAGCCGCGTCCGCCAGCCGCGCGGGTTCCATCTGCGCAATACTGCTGCGCATCGCGAGTGGAACACGCCGGCGGCCAAGGCCACCTTCTCCTCCGTGGCCTTGCCTGAGGCGACCGAGCACCAGATCGCCAGCAGGGGCGAGGGCGTCTTCGTGCTGCAGACCTTCCGCTCGCACGACCAGTACAACACCACCGTCTACGGCATGGACGACCGCTATCGCGGCGTCTATGGCGAGCGGCGCGTGATCTTCATGAACCCGAAGGACATGGACCGGATGGGCCTCAAGCCCGCCGAACGGGTGGACGTGGTCGGCCTGCACGACGACGGCATTGTCCGGGTCGCCGACGATTTCCGCCTCGTGCCCTACGACATCCCGCGCGGATCGGTTGCCGGCTACTATCCGGAACTGAATGTGCTCGTGCCGCTCTCCACCTTCGGCTCGGAAAGCGACACGCCCGCATCGAAATCCGTGCTTGTCTCCTTCCGCGCCCGCCAGGCCGAGGCCGCGTGAGCGACGATCCGGTCGAGCGCTACATGGCGCTCGTCGAGGCGGTGCTGGGGGATGAGGCCGCGACGCTGACGCCGCTCGGTGCCGGCATTCTGGCAGCCGCTCATCTCGGCATCGCTGCAGACAGCCGCAGCTTCGCGAAAACCCTCGGCATTGCGCATGCGCTGGTGCTGCGCGAGGTGGACGGCCTCTCCGAAGAGGCCGGATGGCTGACGGTCACCAGACGGGACCCTCGCACGCAGCGGACGTTCTATGCGCTGACCGACAGCGCCGTCGCCCGGCTGGACGCCGCGACCATCAGTCTTTCCTGAAAACGTAGTCCGTTTCCTGCCGCAGGACGTCGCCCGGACGCAGCACGGCCTCGGGGAAACCTGCATGGTTGACCGCATCCGGCCAGATCTGCGTTTCGAGGCAGAATCCGGCGAAGGGACCATAGCGGCGGCCCTCCAGTCCCGGCACCGGAACATCCATCATGAAGCCGGTATAGAACTGCACGCCCGGTTCCGTCGTCCGCACCTCCATCGA